>JBARWW010000037.1:0-10008 GCA_049647005.1 Acidaminobacteraceae bacterium
GTTGAGATATGTGTAAATTTATCAGCAAATCCAAGATCCATAGCTGCAGCTGCAGAGTCTCCACCACCTATGATCGTGATTGCTCCTTCAAGGCTTGCAATTGACTCACAAACACCAATAGTTCCATTTGCAAAGTTCGACATTTCAAATACACCCATAGGTCCATTCCATACTACCGTTTTAGATCCTGCAAGTTCCGCTGCAAATAGCTCAACAGTTTTAGGTCCTATATCAAGGCCCATTTCATCACTAGCTATATCTTTTACATTTATCGTTCTAAACTCAGCATCGTTACTAAATTCTTTTGAAGCAATAACATCTACCGGAAGTATCAATTTAACACCTTTAGCTTCTGCTTTTGCAATAAGAGACTTAGCAAGTTCAACTTTATCTTCTTCCAAAAGAGATTTACCAATATTTTGATTCATAGCTTTTAGGAATGTGAACATCATGCCGCCGCCAATTAAAATCTTATCAGCTTTTTCAATTAGATTCTCGATTACACCAATTTTATCAGATACTTTTGCTCCACCAAGGATAGCGACAAGTGGTCTCTGTGGTGCATCTACAACTCCACCGATAAACTTGATTTCTTTTTCCATTAAGAATCCAGCAGCAGTTTCTAAGTTACTTGCAATTCCTTTGTTAGAAGCGTGTGCCCTATGAGCTGTTCCAAATGCATCATTAACAAATACATCACCAAGTGAAGACCAGTACTTACCTAATTCTTCATCATTTTTAGTTTCGCCACTTTCAAATCTTGTATTTTCAAATAGGATTATTTCACCTTCATTTAACTGATTTATCTTCGATTCTAGTTCTTGACCTTTAGTTTCAGCTACGAACTTAACAGGCTTCTTTAAAAGCTCTGATAATCTCACTCCTATAGGTGCAAGAGATTTCGTTTTTTTATCTTCCTCAGTTTTTACTTTTCCAAGGTGTGAAAATGCAATTACTTTTGCACCATTTTCTAATAAATAATTAATTGAAGGAAGCGCTTGTACAATTCTATTATCATTAGTTATAAGTCCATCTTTCATAGGTACGTTAAAGTCTACTCTTATTAAAACTTTTTTCCCTTTTACATTTAAATCCGTTATCATTTTTTTAGCCATGGTCATCCTCCTAAAGATAAACTTTTTCTCGTTTTATGTAACAAAAATCATTAATCAGATATATTATACTACTTATTCAAGTCTAATAAACATCACAAGTATTTGTGATTACTCACTTTTATACATAACATTTCAAAATGCACAAAAAAATTGTTGGCGTATTTCTGTTAATTATCTACTTAAATTAATATAATTTCTTTGAAATTATATTAATTGCGGAACCATTACAGTTCCGCAATTAGATTATATATTGGTTATTACTTACTTAATTAATGAAGCAAATTTCTTAGCAAGTCTTACTAATTGAGCAGTGTAAGACATTTCATTGTCATACCACATAACAACTTTAACCATTTGCTTTCCATCAATTTCAATAATTTTAGTTAAGTCAGCATCAAATAATGATCCGTTTTGTAAACCAATAACGTCAGTTGAAACGATTGGATCTTCAGTGTAACCTAATGTTTCATTTGAAGCAGCTTTCATAGCAGCATTGATTGCTTCTACTGTAGTTTTTTCTCTAAGCTCTACAGTTAAGTCGACTAATGAACCTGTCATAGTTGGAACTCTCATTGCTCCACCATCTAATTTACCTTTAAGTCCTGGAAGAACAAGTCCAACAGCAGCAGCAGCTCCTGTAGTAGTAGGTACAATGTTTTGTGCAGCTGTTCTACCACGTCTAAGATCTTCGTGAGGTCCATCTAAAGTATTTTGATCATTTGTGTATGCATGAATTGTAGTCATGAGTCCTTTTACAATACCGAAGTTATCATCTAACACTTTAGCTACAGGAGCTAAACAGTTAGTCGTACAAGATGCACCTGAAAGAACTGTCTCAGTTCCATCAAGAATATCATCATTTACGTTGAATACGATAGTCTTAACATCACCTTTAGCAGGAGCAGAAATAATAACTCTCTTAGCGCCAGCTTTAATGTGCTTCTCTGCCGCTTCTTTAGTTCTAAAGAAACCTGTACACTCCATTACTACGTCAACTTTTAAATCTCCCCAAGGTAATCCTTCTGGATCTCTCTCAGAATAAATTTTAATTTCTTTTCCATCAACAACAATTGCGCCATCTTTAGCTTCAATTGAGTCTTTCTTGTAAGAACCCTGTGCTGAGTCATACTTAAGTAAGTTTGCTAATGTCTTTGAATCAGTTAAATCATTAATTGCAACGATTTCAAACTCATCACTACCAAACATTAATCTAAATGCTAATCTACCAATTCTACCGAAACCATTAATTGCCACTTTTACCATTTTAAAATTCCTCCTTACAAATCATTCATTATTATCCTTGCAACTCTCTCATCGGTCACAAGAACTAAATTTGGATTAAGTTTACATATTGATATAATTGCTTCTGCCTTATCTACTCCACCGGCAACCGCAATTAGATTATCCATCTTCTTGAATTTCTCAAGTTTAATACCTATAGTACTAATTTCGTGTACAATATCTCCCGTTTGATTAAAGTAATAACCAAAAGCTTCAGAAACTGCACCCTTCTTTAATATTGTACCAATTTCTTCTTCTTTTAAACTTCTTCTTTTTGCCATTCTACTGGAACGCCCTATTCCGAACACTAAAATATCTAATTGATCTAGAATTTCTACAATCTCTTTTATATCTGGTTCATCCATTAAACTATCAATAGTTGTCTGAGATAAAAAATCTGGCGTATATAACATCTTGTATTCAGAACCAGTTTTCATAGCAAGTTTTTCTACTAATGAATTTGCTTGATACTCTGTTATCGTTCCAAGTCCGCCTCTAGCTGGAATTACAAGAGAATTAACAAGTGGTGTTTTTTCTTTTCTATATGCTTCTATTATACTGTGAACAGAAGATCCACCAGTTATGCCAATTTTGCTACCATCTTTTAGTATCTTACTAAGATACTCGGCACCAACTTTTCCAATCTCTTTTAGAGTTAACTCTTCATCCTCTTCTGAATAAGGTGCAATAATAACTTTTCTTATATTTAATTTCTCTGCAATTTTCTCCTCAAGACCTTTTATACCCTTTAAATCATTAAAAAACATATTTAACATTCTAAGAGCACTTTCACCTTGAACAGTAAGCCGCATTCCATCGAGAGAAAACTCAAGTAAACCTTGATTTTTCAACGTATTTGCTTCTTTTCTTATAATTCTTTCAGTTATATTAAGTTTTAACGATAACCCTCTTCTTCCGATCGGTTGAAGATAACTTACAACTTTTAATATGTTGTAACGTTCCTCAAGTACAGAAACCATTTCGGGCGCTACCGTACGAAGTATTGAAGTTATTTCATCAACCTTTAAGCAATCTCCACACTTATTGTAGTCATTCATTAGGTGTTCCTCCAAGCATCGGGACTAGAATTGTCCGCGAGTATATTTTTTGTCCCAACTAATGCAAAAAAAATAATCTCACTAGCGTTATTATAACATAACTAGTAAGATTAATGAATACTTTTTTAAGTTTTTACATTTATTTAAAATAATCTTTTATACAAAACAAATAATTCAAACATTTATTAAAGCTAATATCGTTTACGCTTTGAAGATGCTGGTATAAACATCTCATCACGATACTTTGCAATAGTTCTTCTAGACACCTTAATACCTAAACTATTAAGTTCATTTGAGATATTTTGATCACTAATTGGTTTTTTGCAGTCTTCGTTCTCTATAAGATCCCTAATAACAACTTTAATACTTTCAGATGAAACACCTTCACCAAATGATCCTGAAACTCCACTTTGAAAAAAGAATTTTATCTCATAAAGTCCTGATGGACACTGCATATACTTTCCATTCACCGCTCTACTTACTGTAGACTCGTGAACACCGATATCTTCAGCTATATCCTTTAGAGTTAATGTCTTTAGGTACATACTTCCCTTTTCAAAGAACTCAAATTGATAATCAATTATTGATTCAACAACTTTATATATAGTATTTCTTCTTTGCTCTATACTCTTTATAATCTTTAGAGCTGATGATAATTTCTTACTTATATATTCTGATGCTTGTGGATTTATTTCATCATTCAAAAGGTTTTTGTAAAACTTATTAATATTTAATTTTGGAGCTGATGACTCATTTACAGTTATAACATACTCTCCATCAACTTTTTTAACGAAAACATCCGGTGATACATATCTGATTTCTCGTAGTGAAGAATATGCTCCACCTGGCTTTGGCTCAAGTTTTTTTATCATATCAGCGTATTGCTGAACTTGATCACTTGATATATCTAACGCTTTTGATATAACGTTTAATCTATTACTAGCAAGATCATTTAAGTAATCATTTATTATAACTACGATCAAGGGATCTTCTTCAAATTTTATTTCAGCTTGAATTGCAAGGCATTCATTGAGAGTCCTTGCACATACACCAAGTGGCTCAAAGGTCTGAATCGTTTTTATAACATACTCAAGTTCACCTTCGCTTATATTTAGTTTTTCTATTGCGTGTTCTACATTCATTTCAAGGTAGCCATTGGGATTTATATTTTCTATAATATACTTTGCAACTTCACGATCTTCATTTGTTAATACCGTAAGTTGAAGTTGAAACAATAGATGATCAATTAGAGTCTCTTCATCAGCAACAAAGTTATCATAATTCACATCATCTTCTGAATTATAGTTTACTTTTCCACCACCTCCACTAAAAGAGTAGTCATTTGCAACTTCTTTCCAATCTATTTTATCGTACACGTCATCTTTCTTTTCATATGGTTCCGCTACTTCTTCTGCTTGGTTTACACTTTGGCTTTCAGTTTCAGCTTCGCTTTTTTGAAGAATAGGATTGTTCAATAGTTCTTCAACGATAAACTCATTTAACTCTAAAGAATTAAACTGCAATATCTCAATTGCTTGTTTTAATTCCGGTGTCATAACCAATTTTTGCGTCTGAGCGAGACTTAAGTTAAAGTTCATTTTCATACTTACACCTTTTCCTATTTGCATAATAAACCATTATATTATAATGATATTATATAGTAATTATATCTTGATAAATAATCAATTCATTTACATTATAACAGCATTGGTGGTGTATAACAATATGCCAAGAAAAGCTTCTTTCGACAGCAACAGCTTAGTTTAACCGAAAATTTCCCATCTGTAAATACAACAAAAAAGTTTGCTTAGCTTAGTTTTATTTTGTATAAAAAGAAAAATAGAGTCATAATTGACCCTATTTTCTTTTTAAGCATTTTCATATTTTTTTCATGCTATAATTTTTAACATAATTATTACTAGGATATAAAATTACCAAGTTTAAGCACAGCCTCTAACACTGCTCCACCAAGAGTCCTTGCCTTATCTGATACAGTGTAACAATGACTCGAAACCTCTCTTGGATCAATATCTGCAATTTTAAAGCCTTCTTTTACTTTGTATCCGTCCATAATCATACCTCGAAGTACTCCAGTAAGTGTAGCCTCAACTTCAACATCATCAACTTTTAAGATTATCTCACCCTTCACAACATTGTCTCCAATATTTTTAAGTGGTGTAACTATACCTTTTATAGGCGACTTAATTACTCTTGCCTTACCCTCGCCTGCAATTAGCCCTGGTATACCAGTGTCTTTTATAGCACTACCTTGGTAAATAACTCTACCAAGGTCATGTCCTCGCATAGTTTCTACTACAGCGTCAACATCTACTTTAGCCTCAAATCCTGGCCCCATACCTATAACAACATCTGCCATATCAATAGTTGTTCCAAGATTTTTTTTTGCAAGAATAGCATCAACTACAACCTTTGGCTTAAATAGTTTGATCATCTCACCAACAGGATCTACAATCACCGGTATCTTTTTATCTTGCAAGGTTTTATTTACCTTTTCTACTATATCGCAATCATTGTTTATAAGTACACTAGTTAATCCTTCTACGCTGTAACTTCCATCGTAAACACATTGAGCAAGCGATACTGTCCTTCTAATCATAGAGGGTTTTTCTACTTCTAGAGCTATAACTTTAAAGCCACTATCAGATAATCTTTTGATAATACCTGTAGCAAGATCGCCCGCCCCCCTAACAATTACTAGATTATTCATTACAGTAAGTCCTTAAAAGATTTTCCCGTTCCACCCGAGCGCACTTTTAAAATTTCAGCTAGAATGCTTATAGCAATTTCTTCTGGAGTTTCAGTTCCTATATCAAGACCAATAGGGCTATGTACAAACTTTAGTCTTTCTTCATCTATTCCCTCTTCTTTCAAATCTTTCATAAGTAGAGTAACTTTTCTTTTACTACCAATTACTCCAATGTATTTTGCTTCACTAGATATGACTTCGTACAGTGAACTCTTATCACCATCTTTAGTTGCTATAGCAATGTAAGTATTTGAATCAATTTCAACTTGAGCCACCGCTACTGCTATATCTTCATTAACATAAAGCTTTGATGCACTCGGATATCTATCTTTATTGCAAAATTCTTCTCTATCATCTACAACTACAAGCTCATAATCTAATAAATCAACAAACTTAGACATAGCATAATTTACATGTCCACCACCAATCAAAACAATTTTAGGTTTCCTCTCATTTACTTCAATAAACACTTTTAGGTTACCTCCACAACTCATTGGAATACCATCTTTAAGTTCACTATTTAATTTATATTCGACGATTTTCGAACTATCTTCTTTAATCGCTAAGATTGCTGCATCTATTACAAATCGCTCCGCAATTCCACCGCCAACAGTTCCAACAATAGATCCATCTTCAAGTATAATCATCTTTCCTGAGTGTCTTGGAGTAGATCCCTTTGATTCAATAATTGTTGCAAGTGCATATGCCTTATTCTCCTGAGTCAACTTACCTGCTTCTCTGTATAAATTCATAAATCCTCCTCATATAACATTATTCTTTATCTTATTATACATTAGCGTTATCTTTTTTGAAATATAACTTTTAACTAAAGTAAAATTTATTTTTTAGTATATCTACCCTAATTATTTTCACAAAAGCAAGTCAGTACAAATTTATCTTTTAAAAAACTTTTTAAAAAGACTTTAAATGTATGGGAATCGATTTTGATTTCGATAATAAGAGAATCTACCTACTAAAAAAGACCACTAATAGTTAAAAATTAGTGGTCTCGTGTAATTTTAAATTTTTTTATTTAAACCATTACTTATATATCTCAGTTAAAACCTTTTCCATCTTTGAAAGTGAAAATTCAATGTCTTCCTGAGTATGTGAGCTTGATAGGAATAATCCCTCAAACTGTGCAGGTGGCAATAATATGCCCTCTTCTAACATTCTTCTAAAGAATATACCATACTTCTCTGTATCTGCTCTAGTTACATCATCATAACTTAGAACTTCGCCAGTTAAGAAGAATAAACATAACATTCCTTTAAATCTAGTCACTGTAAGTGGAGCTTCAATTTTCTTAATTATGTCATTTAGAGCATTCTCCATAAAGATCGCTTTCTTTTCCATATCATCATAAACACTTGGGTTATCTCTTAGTTTAGTAAGAGTCTTGTATCCCATGTACATAGCAAGTGGGTTACCTGATAATGTACCAGCTTGATATACTCCGCCAAGAGGTGAGATTAATTCCATAATTTCACGTCTACCACCATAAGCACCAACTGGAAGTCCACCACCGATGATTTTACCAAAGCATGTAAGATCTGGAGTAATAGCAAATAACTCCTGAGCTCCACCGTATGCAACTCTAAATCCTGTGATTACTTCGTCGTAAATAAGAAGTGAGCTTGTATCAGTTGTAATCTCTCTAAGCCCATTCATAAACTCTACCGTTGGAGCAACAACACCCATGTTTCCAGCTATTGGTTCAAGGATGATACCAGCAATTTCACCGGGGTACTGCTTATATAGTTCACGAACTGAATCAAGATCATTATACTTTGCAACTAATGTATCTTGAATAACTTCCTGCGGAACACCAAGACTTGTTGGAACTGCAAACGTAAGTGTTCCTGAACCTGATTTTACAAGTAACGCATCCGAATGACCGTGGTAGCATCCCTCGAATTTTATAAATTTATTTCGCTTTGTATACGCTCTTGCAAGTCTTATAGCACTCATAGTTGCCTCTGTACCAGAGTTAACCATTCTAACCATATCCATAGATGGTATAGCATCAGTTATAAGTTCTGCCATAGTTACTTCAATCTCAGTTGGAACACCAAAACTTGTACCCTTCATAACAACCTCTTCAATACCACTAACAAGTTCTTTGTTAGAGTGACCAAAGATAAGTGGTCCCCATGAGCAGATAAAGTCGATATATTCATTGCCATCCACATCTATAACTCTAGCCCCATGTCCTCGGTCAATAAAGATTGGTTCACTTCCAACTGATCCAAATGCACGAACTGGACTATTTACTCCACCTGGTATAACTTTTTTAGCTCTTTCAAATAATTCTTTAGATTTAGTCATATTATTCACCTTTCAGTTTATATGCAATTTCTTTTGCAAAATAAGATATTATAATTTCAGCGCCTGCTCTTTTTATAGAAGTTAAAACTTCCTCAATTATTGTATCACTTACCAGACCCTGATTAACAGCATTTTTTAACATTGAATACTCACCACTTACGTTGTAAGCTGCAACTGGTACATCAAAATTTTCTCTAATGTCACGAATTATATCAAGATATGACATAGCAGGCTTAACCATTACAATGTCAGCACCCTCCATAATATCACTTTCAACTTCAATTATAGCTTCACGTCTGTTTGCATAATCCATTTGGTACGTTTTTCTATCTCCAAATGATGGTGATGAGTGAGCAGCTTCTCTAAATGGCCCATAAAAACTTGATGCGTACTTAGCTGAGTAAGCCATTATACTTACATAAGTATAATCATTTGCATCAAGCACATCTCTAATTTCTCTTACCCTAAAGTCCATCATATCTGAGGGAGCAACCATATCTGCACCCGCAGCCGCATGCGACAAAGCAATTTTTGACAAATACTCAAGTGTTGTATCATTTAAAACAAGACCATTTTCGTCTAAAATACCACAGTGTCCATGATCAGTGTACTGACACATACATACATCTGTAATAACATATGTTGATGGTGAACATTTTTTTATTTCACGAATAGCCTTTTGAACTATTCCGCTATAGCTATATGCTTCACTGCCTATTTCGTCTTTATGATTTGGAAGTCCAAATAAAAGTATCTTATCAAGTCCTAGTAAGTTAAGTTCATCTAGTTCTTCCTTTAACATATCTACCGAGTAGTGGAATACTCCAGGCATAGAAGGAATTTCTTCTTTTACACCCTGACCTTCTACGATAAATAGTGGATATATAAAATCATCTACTGATAGATTAATCTCTCTAACTAATTTTCTAATTGCATTACTTGTTCTAAGTCTTCTACTTCTTATCACTAAAATCACCCTCTATCTTTTTTTCTATAACACTTAGTATTCCATCAATTGTGTATTCACTTGCCTCCTCAAAGTTTTCCACACCATATTCGCGCAGAGTTTTAGAAGTTACAGGTCCAATTGAAATAAAGTTTTTAAAACAATCTATATCTATATCGTATTTCTTTACTATCTCAAAGAAATTTCTAACCGTTGACGAACTAGCAAATGAGACATAATCAATTTTATTTTCTTTTATATTATCAATAACTGCCCTATCAACATCTTCTGGGTCAGCACTATAAAGTAAAAGTTCTTCTACCTTGTAATTCTCACCAATCACATCAAGTAAAAAACTCCTAGCATTTTTTGCTCTTGGTATAAGAACACTACTAGTTTCAGTTAAAGTATCTTTCATCGCTTCATATACCGACTCTGCAACATACTTTGGCGGAAGAATATCAGCGATTATACCGTACTTTTTTAGTTCAAGTGCTGTTGATGGTCCTATTG
>JBARWW010000038.1:0-9675 GCA_049647005.1 Acidaminobacteraceae bacterium
GTAGTATCCAACCCATGGTTGACCTTTTTCATAGGCACCTGAAAGTGAAGCAGAAAGAGCAGAATCAGAACCCGGATTTATAAGATTGAAATTTTTTTCAAGATTATAAAATTCAAATTTCTTTTCCATAATGTTTGCAGCCGCATATGCTGGTGGTGCGTTTATAACTGCTGATCTACCAGGATCTTCTTCGTCTGGGAATAAATCTGGATATTTATTTAAATCTGCAACAGTTTTTAAGTCTGGTGCCAAAGCTTTAATTCCACGAGCTTCATCGCCCTCAATTAAATATCTTGGGACATAAAAACCCTGTGCGTTGTCATCGAAATTGACTCCAACCTCTATAATGTCACCTGAGTCAACAGCCGTTTGGTATGCTGGTAAGTTATCTGGCCATTGTTCCATATGTACATTAACATCTCCCTTTGCATGACCAGTCATTAAGTTTACACTTGATCCAGGCATAGTATCAACTTCATACCCATAAGCTGTTTCGAGAATATATCCAGCAATGGCGTTATGTAGTCTAAGACTGTCCCAACTAGCGTCTGCAAATATAAGTTTCTTTTCAACATCAACTGTAGCCTCAACTTCTGTCTCAACATTTGTATCGCTAACTTCTTCATTTTCTGTTGCGGTCTTAGATGAACATGCAACTAAAGAAAGTGAAAAAGTTAAAATTAGTCCTAAAATCAATAATTTTTTACTCATAATGTGCCCCCTTTTAAATTGTGATTACAATATAATTATATGTGTGATTTTTTGACAAGTCAAATGTCATAATGATGAAAATGCATATAAAATTGCAATTCACTCTAAAATTGACAAAACTTTTGCAATCAGTAAAAAAAGAATAAATGTAAGTATAAACGAATGGAAATTTACATGTGACTAAACAAATTATTGTATATAAATAAAATTGAACTTGTAAATTGTTTTAAACAATCTAATTGTGATTAGAAAATCTGTATTATAGATAGTGACTTATATATAAGATATATAAAAATGCAAGTTGTGTTGCAATATTATACTTTAAAATGCAAATGATTGGATTAAAATAGCACTAAAAGATAGTTTTATAAAGCTAACAATTGCTACTAGAAAAACACTGGATTTCTCCTTTTTTTTCTATGAAAATATTAGTTTTATATAATACGAAAATGTATTATATATTAGAGATTACTTGATGATATTGTAGCTATTTAGATTAATTTTGATGATAAATCATTTAAAAATTGGCAAATAAGTTCTAGCTTGTAATTTGACAAAAATATAAATGCTTGTTATAGTACAAGTATAACAGATGTTTGCTATAAAAGGTAATAGATATGAAAATAGTGCAATAAATAGAGCGTAGAGTAAGGAGGTATGATATGTATTTGAAAATTGATATGATTTCCGATAACCCAATATATATGCAGATAAGAAACCAGATAGTCATGGGTATTGCAAAGAAAGAGTTAGTAGAAGGTGAAGAGTTACCATCGGTTAGAGTACTTGCTGGGGATATCGGTATAAACATGCATACAGTAAATAAAGCATATTCAATTTTAAAAAACCAAGGTTTTTTAGTTGTAAGTAGAAGAAAAAACGTAGTGGTAAATAGTAAAGAGTCATTTAGGATTACAAATGAACATATAGAATATTTAGAAGGAAAGATGGAAAATCTTATAGCTGAGTATATAGCTAGAGGTTTATCTACAGAGAAAATAAATAGTTATATAAATAAGGTTATAGATAAGATAGGGGGCGAAGATCATGTTATTGATTAATGTGTCAGTTATGCTACTACTAATGTTATCACTTATATCATTACCTTATATGAGCAGTAAAGATATATCATTTGGTATAAAAATACCTAGAAGTGAATTTAATAATGAGGCTATAAAAGCACTACGCACTAGATTTGTTTTACTCTCAAGTATTGCTGGAATTAGTGGACTATTAGTAGCCGTAATTTATAGCTCAAATGTTGCTGTTACAACAACTGTATATATGCTTTATATAGTACTTGTTACAGTAGTATTTGTATATTTGCATGATAAAATGAAAAAAATCAAAAATGAATCAAACTGGGAAACTTACGATAGTCAAACTATCATAGTAGATACTAACTTTAGAAAAAATAACATAACAGTCAGTAACAAATTTTATGGACTTAACGTAATGATATTAGTATTTAGTGCATTAATTGTATTCATGAATACAATTAATGTTACAAAAGATGTTATTATGATGATGTTTATTCAAGTGTTTATGCTTGCCTTATTTCTATTTGTAAATAGAACAATCAAATATAGCAGAAATAACTTTTCAGAAAAAAATACTAAAGAGCAGATAAATAAAGCGATTGAAAGTAAGTATGTGATGTCACTGTCACTATTTACCATCGGGCTAATATCTCAATTGGTAGTTGTTTTAGGAACTTTTACTGATATAGGGTTTTACGATGGTACTATTTTAATCTATGGTCTGATGATATTTCAGTTTGTGCTCGTTGCATATCTAATTATTAAGTTTATAAGGTTAGAGAGAAATGATAACACTAGAAATGACACTATAGAAGGAAACGATGATAATTTCTGGAAATATGGGCTGTTTTACTACAATAAAAATGATCCAGCAATCCTTGTTAAAAAGAGAGTAGGGATTGGATATACATTTAACCACGCAAGAAAATCAGTGATTATATTTTATGTAACTCTAGTTACGATTATAGTTCTGTCCATTTTGTTTGAGTTGTAGCTTATATGGTAAAGTAATATAAAAAGCGATTAACATATAATTATGTTAATCGCTTTTACAAATTCTATATGAGTTAATTATCCTTTTCTTAGGAAGTCTTTTGATTACTAATATTCTCTTGTATCTGATTAAGTAACTTATCAATAAGTTCATCTCTAGATTTTCCATCAGCAGGTAAATTTACAAATGAAGTTGCAACGTGAAAATCTTCCATTTGAAGATCTGCAATAAAATCATTTGATTTCTTCATTATTTTATCGCGAACTATGTGTATATTATCAAAGGCGCAAAATGGCATAATTGTTAAGAAACTTTGAGTACCATATGGTATAAAAAGATCTACTTCAAAGAAAATCTTTTTAAATTTCTTGTAGAGTCTATCTTGATACTTCATATAGTCAGAGTCGTAGTGCTCTGGATTGTAGGTTGATTTATAAAGTACAATCATGCCTATAGAAAGTGGATAACCACCCTTAATAGATTTATTGATTTCGGAATCAAGATATGAATTAAAGTCAATTCCAGAAGCTGTATCTGGATTGCTTGAAGCTACCCGTGCAGCTTTAAGTAATTTTCTGATTCTACCTATAAGTGCATCATCATCAAAAGGCTTTAGTATATAATCAGAAGCACCAACTTTAACTCCTCGAACAAAATCCATTCGACCATTAAGAGATGTAAGTATCATAACAGGTATATTTGGATTTATGTATTTTATTTCTTTAACGAGCTCGAATCCATCTTCTTTTTCAAGAAGTACATCTATTATAATTAGTTTTATATCATCACTCGCACGAATTCTATTTAAAGTTTGTATGGAATTTGACGTTTCTATAACCCTAAGGTTTAATCTTGTAGCAACTTCTATTAATCTGTGTATTGATGGCGTTTTATCAACTATAATAACATTATCCATTTCCTCACCCCGCAAAGATTATAAGCTTTTACTTTTAAAGTAGCTAAAGGCAGCTTTGCTTATATTTATTCCCAAATTAAAGCTTAATAATCTTAAATTTCGTATTAAATATATAATCTATGTGAGTAGAGCCAATCCCAAAGTTAGTATTATACTTGCTATGGTGAATTAGGTGATGTGTTTCTAAGTTCTTATATAGAATGTTATTTGAAAATACAGCTCTGTACTTGATATGAAATAAAAAATGTATTAGCTCAGTCCAAATTATATATATTATAGTTGTAATTATAGAAACAACTATACTTTGTTTGAAAAAGATTAAAATGGGGAAAATTATAAACAAAGATAGTATTGCCATTACAAGAAGGTAAGAAAAGCTTGAAGCTATATCACTAAATTTTGAATCTTCATGATAAAAATTTTGAGTATTAGTATTAAAAACTTTATGATGATGAAGTATGTGACTGTGAGTTTTTATATGTAGATAATACCTATGCATTAGATATTCGACAATGCTTACGCTAATAAGTGAAATAAATATATTTAAAATAATCAAAAGTATCCTCCTAGAAAAAATGTATTATATGTTTTAATAAATTAAAGCATATATCTTTGTTCGTAACTTGTAAAACTATTATGAGTAAATCAACCTTTATATTTACATACTCTATAGTGATGTAAAAGATATTTAATATATTATTAGCTGTCTTTTGACAAAAACTTTCAACTACACAGTATTTGAATTATAATGTAAGGATAGTTAAGTGTAGTTACTTACTATATTATACCTATTTTTCAAACTATAATCTAATTTTAATAAGGGAGTTTAATATGAATAAAAAAAATACTTTAATAATTATACTATTAGTAAGTTCACTTTTCATCTTTAGTGCATGTTCAAGTAAATCAGAAGAAGTATCAGTAGTAACCGGACTTGGAGCATTAGAGTGGTCCGAAGTTTTAGAAAAATCAAAAGGCCAAGTTGTAGATATTCATATGTGGGGTGGAAGTGAGTATGTAAACAACTACATGGATGATTATGTGAAAAAAGAGCTTAAAGAGAGATATGACATTACACTTAATAGAGTTCCTGTTACTGATATAAGGGATGTAATAAATAAACTTATTGTTGAAAAAGAAGAGGGTAAAGATGATGGAACTGTTGACCTTTTATGGTTAAATGGAGAAAATTTTAAAGTAGCAAAAGAAAATGATCTTCTATATGGAAAATTAACTTCTTTGGTTCCAAATTATATTAAGTATGTAAGTGTTGGGGCTCAAGATTTAAATTATGATTTTGGATATAAGACTGATGGTTATGAGATTCCTTGGGGAAAATCACAGTTTGTAATGGTATATAATTCAGAAATCGTTACAAATCCTCCAAAATCAATGGAAGAATTAAAGACTTGGATAAATGAGAACCCAGGTAAATTTACATATCCATCACCACCTGATTTTACAGGTAGTGCATTTGTTAGAAATGCAATGTATGAAACTTCTGGTGGTTATGAGAAGTACCTAGCAGATATGAGTGATGAAGACTTTGCAAGTAGTGTAACTCCACTTTGGTCATATCTAAATTCTATTGAAAAAGATCTTTGGAGAAGTGGAGAAACCTACCCAGCTTCGAGTGCCATACTTGATCAGTTGTTTGCAAATGGAGAGGTTTATATGACTATGTCTTATAACCCAGTTCATGCATCAAACATGGTTGCGAGTGGGACCTTCCCAAATTCTACAAAGAGTTTTGTGTTTGACGAAGGAACACTTTCAAATACCCATTACTTATCTATACCATTTAATTCAAGTGACGTGGAAGCTTCAATTGTCGTTTTAGATTTTTTGCTTTCGCCAGAAGCGCAGTCTATGAAAAATAATCCAGAGTACTGGGGTGACTTTACTGTACTTGATTTTGAAAAATTAACAGTTGATGAGAAGATGCTCTTTGATGAGTTAAATCTAGGTGAAGCAACGCTATCAACTGAGGAACTATCATCAAAGAGAGTTCCTGAAATTTCAAGCGAGTATGTAAATAAACTTGAGAAAGGTTGGCTTGAAGAAGTTGTTAAAAAATAAGAAGTTGCTGTGTATTATACCAGTGATGGCATTTCTAGGTCTTCTTTTCCTAGGTGGATTCTTGAGTGGTATACTGCTAAGTTTCAATATGAAGTCAATATTCGATATAGGATCGCTCGCTAGTTATAAGTCAATTGTAGCTAGTGATGATTTTTGGATGGGTCTAAAACTCTCTTTAAAAATAGCTGGCGTATCAACTGTTATATCAGGGGTTATGGCTATAATACTTATATTTGTTCTCTACTATATACTTAGTTGTTTTGGTCTTAAGTACATGAGCACTATAAAAAAAGTTATTCAGATACCTATGCTTATACCATATATTATTGCTGGATTATTTATAATGATATTATTTCAGCGCTCGGGTATTATCTCATCACTTATGTATAAGATAGGATTTATAGAAACTATATCAGATTTTCCAGTGCTTATAAATGATGAATTTGCTTGGGGTATTATACTGACTTATGTTTGGAAAACTACGCCGTTTATTATTCTTATGGTATTTCCAAAGATACTTAAGGTTGAAGAAACTTGGATTGAAGTTGGTATGATGCTTGGAGTAAATAGGTTATACTTTTTTAGAAAAGTAGTATTTCAACTAATTAAATTTGAGTGGATAACAACATGTTTTATAGTATTTGCATTTACGTTCTCAGAATTCGAAATTCCGTATATGCTTGGTGTTACTTATCCTAAAACGCTTTCTGTTTTATCATACAATTTATTTATAAATGGTGATTTATCGGAGAGACCTATAGCTCTAGGTATAAATTTGATAGTTGCAATTATAACACTTGCTATTGGACTTATAGGACTTAGGCTGACAAAACATAAAAGGAATTTATATGAATAATAGAAAACGATTAGAAATTTTAATGATAATTTTAATAGGTCTAATTATTGGATTACCAATACTTCTAGTTGTAATTTGGAGTTTTACTAAGTCGTGGACATGGCCTAATCTATTGCCTAGCAATTTAACACTTGAGGGGTGGATTGCTTTATCTAGAGATGCAAGTATGATTGCAGAAGCTATAGCTACGACACTTATACTAGCAGCTATGACTTTAGTATTAAACATAATTATAGGTCTTCCTGCTGCTAGTGTTCTTGGCAGAAACGACTTTCGAGGTAAAAATATAATAGAGGGCATAATCTTACTTCCGGTGATAGTTCCACCTATGGTAATTATGATGGGAATGTATAGAACATTTATACGACTTGGTCTTACGGAAACATTTTTAGGTCTTGCTATTAGCCATGTTTTACCGACTATTCCCTATATGATACGGGCACTACAAGTAAGTTTTAGCGAGATGGATAAAGGGTTTGAAGAACAAGCAAAAATGCTAGGTGCTTCGAGGCAATTAATTTTTAGAAAGATAACTTTATTCTATATTATGCCAGGCTTAGTCTCAGGTTCTATGATAAGTCTACTTATATCTATGAGTCAGTATGGTATAACACAGCTAATAGGGGGTGGTTATATAAAAACACTTCCAGTTCTTATGTATCCCTATATAAGTTCATCTAACTTAAATATAGGGGCGATGTATTCACTTATATTTGCCATACTATCTATATGTGTGATGATAAGTTTGGATACATTTTTAAAGTTCTATTATAGAAAAGTAAGGATAAAATAAATAAAAAAGGTTTTTGGTGATATATGAGACAATTAATACTAGAGAATATTTTGATGCAGTATGATAAAAATTTAAAAGCATCAGATGTGTTTAATTTGAGCATAGATAAATTGATTATAAATCAAGGCGAGTTTTTCACTTTAATAGGCGAATCTGGTTGTGGTAAGACTACGGTGTTACGTATAATTGCGGGACTTGAGGTGGCTATTAGAGGAAGTGTTATGCTAGGTGATAGAGATATCACAAATATTCAGCCTGAGAAACGAGGCATAGGTATGGTCTTTCAAAAAGCTTTACTATTTCCGCACATGTCAGTATTTGAGAATCTAGCATTCGCATTAAAAATAAGAAATATAAGTAGTAATGATATAAGCATTAAGATAAAAGATATTCTCAAGGAAATGGATTTAGTGGATTATGAAAGTAAGTATCCAAGAGAACTTAGTGGCGGCGAAAGTCAACGGGTGAGTCTTGCTAGATCACTTCTGCTAGAGCCAGAAGTTCTTCTTATGGATGAACCTTTTAGCGCTTTAGATGTAAATACTAGACTCGAGATGCAAAAACTTATAAACAAATTACATACTTCAAGAAATATGACTATAGTATTTGTAACTCATGATCTTGAAGAAGCGTTTTCTCTTTCTGATAGAGTAGCCATAGTAAGTAAGGGAAAAATTTTTCAAGTAGATACTCCATATGAGATTTATACAAATCCAAATAGCGAATTTGTTGCTAACTTTGTAGGAGTTACAAATGTATATAAAAAGTCTGATTTGAAGGTATTATTAGATAATGAAACATTCACTCGAATTACAAAAATATATATGGATAAAGAAAACGAACACTCAAAAATTGGTTTTAGAGCAAAAAGTATTTCATTAGATGAAAATGGTAGTATTAAAGGTTGTAGGCTTGTGTATTCAAAGTTTAAGGGTGACGTTTGCTCTTTTCACTTTGAAAAAGACAAGATAAAAATAGTTGTTGATTCTACAAGCGATTATCATAAAAAATATGGGGTTGGTCATATTGTCAATCTAGAATTTGATGATAATGAAATCGTTAATATAAAGGAATGATTACATGTTAGATACACATGCAAGGAAATACATTACAAAACCAATAAATAAAATTTCAAAGTTTATGCTTAGTAAAAAATTTACACCACTTCACATTACTATACTAGCATTAGCTATAGGACTTATACCAGCAGTACTTATACTTACTACAAATTTGATTTATTTGCCAGTAATAGTACTTTGGATATCAGGACTATTTGATGTTGTAGATGGAAATATGGCTAGGATTTCAAATCAAAAAACGGATTTTGGTGGATTTTGTGATATCGTATTTGATAGATTTGTGGAGATTTCTATAATTTTGTCACTTGCATATGTATATCCAAAAAGTTCATTTACACTACTTTTACTTACGGCTTCGATTCTTATATCTATGACGATATTTTTAACTGTAGGAGCACTTGTAGTAAATAAGAAAGAAAAGGCTTTTAAGTATCAAACTGGACTTATGGAGAGAACAGAAGGATTTATATTTTTTACTCTTATGATGATATTTAGAAATCATGTTAGTCAGATTTCGTTAGTATTTGTACTATTCATTGGCTACACAATAATTCAGAGATTTAGAGAAGCTCTTATATTATTAAAGGATTAGATAAATATATTATTAGGGTTAAAAGTTTTAGCTAGGAGGTGAATTCATGAAAAATTGGACGAGAATTGCTATAGTTTTACTTGTTATAGTTTCGGTAAATTACTTGGTAAAGTATTTGGGATACGATAAACTATTAACATTTGAAAGTTTGCAATCAAATAAAGATAATCTTAGTAACTTTGTAAAAGCGAATTATATATATACTGTTCTTGTATATATAGGAATATATTTTATTACTACAGCATTAATGCTTCCTGGTGGAGGAATTCTTTCACTTACGGGTGGAGTTTTATTTGGGCCAGTGAGGGCTACTATATTTATTAATGTTGGAGCAACTCTAGGAGCAATAGTATCATTTTTTATATCAAGATATCTTGTCGGGGATTGGGCTCAGAAGAAATTTGAGTCTCAACTAAAGAAGTTTAATCAGGAAATAGATAGACATGGATCAAACTATCTATTAACACTTAGATTTGTTCCTCTGTTTCCATTTTTTCTTATAAACATTGCCTCTGGACTAACTAAAATCAAACCATTGAAGTTTTTATGGACAACGATGTTTTTAATTATACCAGTTTCGTATGCTTATGCACTTTGAGGTAATAAATTAAGCTC
>JBARWW010000039.1:0-4800 GCA_049647005.1 Acidaminobacteraceae bacterium
CAAGAGAACCAGATTTTAAGGTTACTTTCAAATCAGTATAATAGAGAATCAATTCAAAATTATCATCCACTTTACCTTTTCTTTGTGATCTGATATCGCCATATATTTCATCTGGTAAACCAAATAAGTCAAGAGCCTGATCAATTAAGTGTGCTCCCAAATCATAAAGTATGCCTGAACCAGGTAAAGCATCTTCACGCCATGCGTTTTCTTTGAGTTTATTTCGAAATCTATCAAAGTGAGATTCGAATTCAACCAATCTGCCCAGTGACCCAGCAGCAATTACTTTTTTAAGTGTTTTAAAATCACCATCAAATCGACGATTTTGGTATACTGATAGCATCTTGCCAGTTTCCTTGGATAAGTTTATTAGTTTTAAAGCTTCCTTAGAAGTTACTGTAAAAGGTTTTTCTATAACTACATGTTTACCGCTATTCATAGCTTGCATGGCTAATTCAACATGACTTGTATTCGGAGTGCTGATTACTACTAAATCGATTGAATCATCTTCAAAAATTTCACTTACGTTTTCTACAACTTCTATATTTTTATTATCTTCTAATGCCATTTTCCTTTTTTGAGAATTTCTAGTAACAATTTTGCATATTTCAAATTCTTCAAGGCTATTTATAATAGCACTATGAAAAATACGTCCTGATAGTCCATAGCCAATTATACCAACATTTACTTTATTCATATTTGCCTCCTTTTCTTACTTTTTCACAAAAAAATTCGCTAATAATCTTCATTGTCATTTGAATATTTTACCATTTGATTCGCTGTTTTTCAATCATTATTACTAAATTTATGTTAAAATTAAGAGTGGTGATGAATTTATAAGTTAAGTTAGATGAACAAAAATGCTTTTTAGGTGCAAAATTTGAAATTAAATAGATTATTTAATCAAATTTAGTTAATTATATATGTATGTAGGGTATTTAATAATCATTAGTATTGGCAAGGTGCAATAATTACATACATATTTAAGTCTAAACTAAAAATGTTAATGCATAAAAACAAATTATATAAATAAAAAATATTATGTTTATTTAATGTGATTGACGCATAAATTAGAAAATGGCCTAGAATTGAGGAGAAAATTATGAAATCATTAATTAATCGATTCCAGAAAAGTTTAAATTTGAAGTTGACAGCCGTAACTATTATTTGTGTTTTACTTGGTTTAACAATCCAAATTTTTATTACACAAAATAATGTTCGTAATCTTACTGAAAAATCGCTTATTACTTTAGAAATTGGAGTTAATAATCTTGTAAAAGAATATTATGATAATTATATCGTTGAGATTGGTAATAACATTGAAGCCGATATGCTAACAATAACAAAAGAAAATCAGATACTTTCTGGAATTACTCAAACTATTTTTGATCATTCAGATCAATTTTTAGCTCTTGGTAATTCATTAGAAAATTCAAGTTATTTTGAAGATAAAATGTTATATAGTGGTGCTTGGTTCCAAAATATGTCTTCAGAACCGACTGTTGTTTTTGTACCTGGTATTCAAGTTAGTAAGGAAGGTAGGATGACAGATTCTGTTTTAGATGTAGTAAATCAAACTAGAATTTTAGATTTAATAATGCCATCCTTTTCTAAGTATGGTGTAAGTAAACTTCAAGTTTATTATCAAGGTGGTGATAAAGCAGATATGTTTAGGCTTGCTCCTTGGTCAAATATTGGTAAAGATATCTTTGATGTTTATCCCGAACTAAACGAATTACCGATTTGGGAAACTTTTAATCCAGGACTTGTTGAAGATTTTTATGCAAAAGCTATTGAATTACAAACAAATAGTAAGCCTTTAACAAATTTATCTAAGGCTTCTTCACCAATTCAAGACGGTTTAACAGGTGAAATAGTTTTAACTTTTGGCACTCCCATCTTTAGTAATAATTATAATAAATTTGAAGGAGCGGTTAGTTATGATGTTCCTATCACTGATATAATTGATCGAATTGAAAAGATAAAACTTAGTGAAACAGGGTTCGCATTTTTAAGCCAATCTACTGGTAATGTATTTGCGATTAATGAAGTAGGAGCAAAGAGTTTAGGTATTAAAGGAATTGAAGAAGGAACAAAGGATGCTGAGATTGGTTTTAATCGACTTCAAAGGTTTATTGCGGATAGTACTTTTGAAAGTGTTAGATCAATTCCAATCAATAGCAATGAAACTAAATTTACAAATATTGAAATTGATGATAAAAAATATGTGATCATTACTAGACCTCTTAGGGCGTATCAAACATGGACTACTGAATTAGGATTTCATGATGAATATTGGACGCTCGGTTTTGCTATACCATTTGACGAGGTTTTTAAAGTTTATGATAGTGTAGGCAGTCAAATAAATGAAGCTCTGCAAGCAACACTAGTAAATCAACTTATAATTTCAGCTCTTATTATTGCTGTAGTTATTTTGTTAATTGCAATTCTAAATTCAAGGCTAACAAAACGTCTCAATATTTTAGCTGCCTCAACGAATTCTATACTTGATCCAGATAGTAATTTTAGATTAGAAATTACTACAAAAGATGAAATTGGAGTTTTAGCATCTTCTTTTAATAAAATGAAAGATACAGTTATTGATGCTAATTCAGAGATAGATCGACTACACAAACAAGAAAGAACGAATTTAGAAGAAAAAGTACAACTTAAAACAATTGAGTTAGAAAAAGTCCTATTAGAACTAAATGAAAGAGAAAAACTAGCTTCTCTTGGCAGTTTGGTATCGGGAGTAGCTCACGAAATTAATACACCACTAGGTACTGCGATAACAGCTAATTCTTATCTTGAAGATATAAATAAGAAGTTTTATGCAAGACAAAAACAGAAGAAAGCAACTATAAAAGATTTCAATAATTTTGTAGAAAATATTGATCAAAGCACCAAAATTATTGCACATAATTTAGAGAAAGCTGCAAGATTAGTTAGGAGTTTTAAAGAAATTGCTGTACATCAAAGTATTGAAGAAAAATCGGAGTTTAACGTTTTTGAGTATTTTAATATGGTGATGATTAGTTTACACCATGAAACTAAGAAGGCAAAGCATGCAATAAAAGTGAAGTGTAATGAAATTGAATTAATAAATTCTTACCCAGGTGCTTTATCCCAAATAGTAACTAATCTCGTGATTAATTCAATTAATCATGCATTCGAACCTGATGTTTCAGGAAATATACTGCTTGTTTTTGAGAGAGTTGATGATATTGGAATTATTAAATATTCAGATAATGGTAAAGGTATATCAGAAGAAAACATTTCACGAATCTTTGAGCCTTTTTTCACAACTAATCGCAAAAAAGGTGGAAGTGGACTCGGACTTAACATTGTATACAACATAGTTACTGGACAATTAAATGGTAAGATTAAATGCAATAGTGTTGTTGGTAAAGGCACTGAGTTTGTAATTGAATTTCCACTTGATGAATAATGGCTTAATTGAAATTAAATAAATATATTTTTATAAAAACAGATTTACTAATACAAAATTATGGCAAAGTTAATCTTTATGCTATTGCCTATTAAGCACTGAAAAAAAGTAACATTAAAATGAGAAGTTTGAGTATATCTATTGTTTAGATTCAAATGACTATCTGCCGAATGGGCGTTTGCTTTGGAAAAGCATAATGAAAGGAATTATTTATGAAAAATTTTTTTATGGATTTAGAGTTTTTATGTGATATGGACAATGTTTATGAGGATGATATTACTGCAATTTGTATATTATCAGAGGATGACACATATGAATTAACAAGCTATGTTAGACCTTATGATGAAGATTTTGTTGTCTCAGAGTATTGTACAAATCTAACAGGTATTACAAAAGAAGATTTGATAAACAAGCCTTGTTTTGATGAACTTTATGAAACTATGTTAGAGAATGTAGGAGAAGAAGATATAATTTATGTATGGGGTGATGTTGACCTTGAAGCCGTATATAAATTAAGCATTGAGATTGCTGGTGAACTCGAGTTTGAAATCGTAGATTTTCAGGAAGAATTTATGGCATTTTGTGGTTATAAATTTAGACCTGGCCTACAAAAGGTGTATGAAGCACTTACGGATGATTGTGATCAAAAACATCATGATGTTAGAAGTGATACAGTAATGCTTAAGGAAATATATAAAAGGTTTAATTCAGATAAAAAAGCAACTATGCGAAAAGTAAAAGGACGATTAAAGTAAATTATAGTTAAGACGGACTACATGAGTTAAAGTATAAAAGGTTCTGTGTCAAATGTTGGGGTAGTGGTTAAGTTAACCACTGCTCCTTTTTTGTATGATTTAGTTTAGTCGCTTATATTTTACACCCCAACATTTATTATAGAGCCTTCCAAATTCAAATTCATTGTCTTTTAACAAAAATTTGAATTTGGACTTGTATTTATGTAAGCCAATATAATCACAGATCTTGTTTAGAATCTCTAACACAAGCCTGAGTGGAGTCTATACATCTAAAGATTTATAACATAGGCTTCATTATTTTTTATACAACACTTAGCATAAATTTCATTATTATCAATGTAGTCTATTAAACCACCATTTTCAATAATCCAAGATTACTCTCCCATTAGTTTTAATATCATCCCTACAACTTCTGATATATAGGGATGATTTCAATTTAATGAATCGTTTATGTTACAATGAAATTAAACTAATCTAGATTGAACCCTACCATAAGAAAGTGCGTTTTTTCTGTCTAAATAAAAAACGCAAATGAAATTCAGATGTGAATTAAAATATTTATTAGAATCAGATAAGGAGATTAGAAGATGAAAATGC
>JBARWW010000040.1:0-3179 GCA_049647005.1 Acidaminobacteraceae bacterium
CATAATTTTATGATTAAGATTGTATCTTTGGAGGTATTTATGGATTATGACATTTTTCTTCGGGTTGGTATGGCATGTTTCTTTGGAGGATTAATTGGTATTGAAAGAGAATCTGTCAATAGACCAGCAGGATTTAGAACACATATGTTAGTGTGTCTTGGAGCATCGATAGTTATGCTATCAAATATTTATCTATTAGAAGAGTATGGAGATATAGTAAATGTAGATCCTGGACGTTACGGTGCTCAAGTTATCTCCGGTATAGGTTTCCTTGGAGCAGGCACTATAATTAAAGAAGGTTTTTCAGTTCGTGGTCTTACAACTGCTGCAAGTCTTTGGGCTGTTGCGTGTATTGGTCTTGTAATTGGTGCTGGTCATTATAGTTTGGCTATCTTTGCAACTGTTATGGTTTTCTTAATACTTGAGACATTTTCTAGACTTGAAAAACGTTACAAACACTCAAGACGAGAACTTGTTCTTTACTTGAAACTTAGAAATATTCCTGGTCAACTTGGGAAAGTTACATCAGTTATTGGAAGCAAAGAAAGTCGTATTTCAAATATTGCAATGAAAAATACTGAAGATGACACTATTGGGGTCAAAATTTACATAAAGTATCCAAAAGGGATAACTGAACTTGATATTATAGAAGCATTAACTGATACAGATGGTGTTTTAAGTATAAAAATGAGGGAGTAGATTTTATGAAAATTAATATTGAAGGTTTTGCTAGAAACATGGGTCTTGAACCTAAAGATATCAAAAGTCTTTATACAACTTTTTTTAACGAAATGAGCGAAAATATTGATCAGTTGAAAATAGCTTCGCAAAATAAAGATTCTCAAACTATAGAAGATATTATGCATAATATTAAAGGTGTTTGTCTAAATCTCGAATTAATGGAACTTGGAAAATATGCAGAGCAAATTTACACAGAAGTAAAATCTGCTGATTACTCACATTTAGATATTTTTTTAGCATATTTCGATACAGAGATGGAGATTGTTTCTAAATTTGTTACAAACTACTACAACCAGTAGTCTGCACTTATATGCTTTTAATCTAATGTTTTATAAATCTTTATTTAAAATTATTATATATGAGGTGTAACTATGATTCCAAAAAGAATATTAATCGTAGAGGATTCTCCTACTGTTATTCAACAAATGAAGCTTATGCTTAGTGAATATGACATAAAAATTTCTACTGCCGGAAGTGAATTTGGCATGTTGCAGCATATCGAAGAGTATGGCAAACTTGTAGATTTGATAATTATGGATTTGTCCCTTAAAAGTGAAAATGGTCTTGATTTAATAGACAATTTACGTAAAAATCTAAGATTCTCAACCATACCTATAATCGTTGTTACTGAGCATGCTGAAAAAGATTTTATACTACGTGCAAAAGGCTTAAATGTTGCTGAGTATATTCGAAAACCATTCACAAAAGATACATTGATAAGTAGGATTTCTAATGTAATTGAGATTTAAATAACTAACAATATTTTTTTGAACTCTACACCATGTACACGGTATCCACCTTATACATGGTGTTTTATTTTAAATGATTTTCATATAAAAAATACCTTTAACAAGTTTTCTTGTTAAAGGTATTTTTTATTAAAACAACACAACTTTACTAGCATGTTATTAATTCATTTTTAAAATTCTGCGTTTTTAACCGTTCTTGGGAAAGGAATTACGTCTCTGATATTTGCCATACCAGTAAGATACATGATAGCTCTCTCGAATCCAAGACCAAATCCAGCGTGCTTTGTTCCACCAAATTTTCTAAGTTCAAGATACCACCAGTAATCTTCAACATTAAGATCCATTTCCTCAATTCTTGAAACTAACATATCATATCTTTCTTCCCTCTGAGAACCACCGATTAATTCACCAATTCCTGGAACTAATAAATCCATTGCAGCAACAGTTTTTCCATCATCATTCATTCTCATATAGAATGCTTTAATGTCTTTAGGATAATCAGTAACGAATACAGGTTTCTTGTAAACTTCTTCAGTAATATATCTTTCGTGCTCTGTTTGTAAATCACAACCCCACTCAACTGGGAATTCAAACTCTTTTTTTGACTTAAGTAATATATCAACTGCTTCAGTATAGGTACATATACCGAAATCTGACTCTAAAACATTGTGAAGTCTTTCTATAAGACCTTTATCGATTCTAGCATTAAAGAATTCCATTTCTTCTGGACATTTCTCTAGAACTTCTCTAATTACAAATTTAAGCATATCTTCTGCAAGTTGCATATCATCTTTAAGATCAGCAAATGCAATTTCTGGCTCAATCATCCAAAACTCAGCGGCATGTCTAGCAGTGTTCGAGTTTTCAGATCTAAATGTAGGTCCAAAAGTATAAACATTTCTAAAGGCTAATGCAAAAGTCTCCGCCTCTAACTGTCCACTTACCGTAAGGTTAGTTTCTTTACCAAAGAAATCTTTTGATTCATCAAGTTTTCCTTCATCAGTCTTTGGTGGGTTCATCATATCTAAAGTCGTAACTCTAAACATATCTCCAGCACCCTCACAATCAGAACCCGTTATAATTGGAGTATGAGTGTATACAAATCCTCTATCTTGATAGAAAGTATGAATTGCATGAGCCGCTACAGATCTAACTCTAAATACTGCTGAGAAAGTATTACTTCTTGGTCTAAGGTGAGCAATAGTTCTTAGGTATTCAAGTGAGTGTCTTTTCTTTTGTAGTGGATAATCTGATGAAGATGTTCCTTCTACAGTTATTTCAGAAGCCTTAACTTCAAACTTTTGCTTTGAATCCGGCGTCATAACAAGTGTACCTTTAATTGTAATTGCAGTAGCAATCGGGAACTTTGATATTTCTTCAAAGCCATCAATTTCCTGATCAAATACAATTTGAATATTACTAAAGAAAGTACCGTCATTTAACTCAATAAATCCAAAAGCTTTTGATGCTCTAAGTGTTCTAACCCAACCAGAGATAACGATTTCTTTATCAGCAAACTCTTCTGGTGATTTATAAATATCTTTTACTAATTCACATTTCATAATTAACATCCTCCTGTTTCAAAAAACTACATGCCCACGAAAGCTTTGCGTATGACGACATGTTTACATCTCGGTGAGATGTAAACAACAGCTTCGTTTAACCATAAATTTACCGCTTAATTCGTGC
>JBARWW010000041.1:0-7333 GCA_049647005.1 Acidaminobacteraceae bacterium
AGATACTTGGTGGTTTTATTGGATTTGCAATTGGAACAGTACAAGGTCTACTTATACTATTTTTATAGATAATATTTATTGACAAAAAATATATATGGGTATATCATGAAAAAAAGTAATCAAATATTTAAGCATTGATAGAGACAAGTAATGAGATGTATAAGTTAAGAGAGAAAATGACGTGGCTGAAATCATTTTTACTTAAAGTTCTTGTGAAAAACTACTCTTGAGCATTGGTTTAGTAGCATAGCTTTGCAAAATACCAACGTCCGGTCACGTTACAGACTAAATTGAGATGATTTATTTATAAATCAAATTGGGTGGAATCGCGTACTCTCGCCCCATACATTTATGTATGGAGTGGGAGTTTTTTTGTACCCCAAATTTCTTAGCTATCTTGATAAGAGTGAGAATCTAAATATCAAAACTTGGATTACAAGAATTAATACACACGATTAACATCTATGAATATTCATAGATAATATAGCTTAATATTTAAGCAAACTTTAACAGAGGAGGAAAATTATATGTCAGCAGTAAAAATTACTTTAAAAGATGGATCTGTAAGAGAGGTAGAACAAGGCACTACAGTTTTTGCAGTTGCTAAAGAAATCAGTGGTAGACTTGCTAAAGAAGCTATCGTTGCTGAAGTTGACGGAAAAACAGTAGACTTATCATATGTAATTGATAAAGATATTGACCTAAATATATTGAAATTTGATAGTGAAGAGGGTGAGCATGCATTTAGACACACAAGTGCCCATGTTTTAGCTCAAGCTGTTAAGAGATTATTCCCAGAAACTAAGCTTGCTATTGGTCCGGCAATTGATAATGGATTCTACTATGACTTTGACTCAGACCATATATTTGTAGACGAAGATCTACTTAAAATAGAAGCAGAAATGAAAAAAATTACTAAAGAGAAGTTAACTTTAGAAAAATTTGTTCTTCCTAGAGACGAAGCTATTGTATATATGCAAGGGCTTGAAGAAGATTATAAGGTTGAATTAATCAATGATCTACCTGAGGGAGAGATTATTTCATTCTATAGACAAGGTGATTTTGTTGATCTATGTGCAGGATGCCACGTTCCAAATACTGGAGTTGTAAAATCATTTAAACTTTTAAGTTTAGCTGGCGCATACTGGAGAGGTGATTCTGATAGAAAGATGCTTCAAAGAATTTATGGTACTTCATTCCCTAAAGCAAGTTTACTTGAAGACCATCTAAAGAGACTTGAAGAAGCTAAGAAGAGAGATCATAGAAAACTAGGCAAGGAGCTTAAATTATTCCAACTAATGGAGGAAGGCCCAGGTTTCCCATTCTTCTTACCAAATGGAATGGTGGTTAAGAACTTACTACTTGATTACTGGAGAGAAGTTCATACTAAAGCTGGTTATGTTGAAGTAGAAACTCCACTTATCTTAAATAGAAGCCTTTGGGAAACTTCAGGTCACTGGCACCATTATAAAGAAAACATGTATTCTCTTAAGATTGACGATGCAGATTTTGCAATTAAACCTATGAACTGCCCGGGCGGGATGCTTGTATATGGAACAGAAATGAGATCTTATAAAGACTTCCCACTTAGAATTGGTGAGATTGGTAGAGTTCATAGGCATGAATTATCAGGTGCGTTGCACGGTCTTATGAGAGTAAGAGCCTTTACTCAAGATGATGCACATATATTCATGTTACCAGAGCAAATTAAAGATGAAATTAAAAATGTAACAAGACTTATAGATGAGATATACACTACTTTTGGATTCAAGTATCATGTAGAGTTATCTACTAGACCAGAAAAATCAATGGGTTCAGATGAAGAGTGGGAGTTTGCAGAACACTCGCTTCAAACTGCATTAGAGGAACTTGGTATAAATTACAAGCTAAATGCTGCTGATGGTGCATTCTACGGACCTAAAATTGACTTCCACTTAGAAGATTGTATCGGAAGAACTTGGCAGTGTGGAACTATTCAATTGGATATGCAATTACCTCAACGATTTGACCTAAACTATATAGGTGCTGATGGTGAGAAACATAAGCCAATCGTAATACACAGAGTTGCATATGGTTCAATCGAGAGATTCTTCGGAATTTTAGTTGAGCACTTCGCGGGAAGATTCCCAGCTTGGCTTGCTCCTGTACAGGTTAAAATATTACCTGTTGCAGATAGACACAACGATTATAGTTTAGAGTTAAAAGCTAAGTTAGAGTTAGAAGGTCTTAGAGTTGAAGTTGATACTAGAAGTGAAAAAGTTGGATACAAGATTCGTGAAGCACAGCTACAAAAGAATCCTTACATGTTAGTTATAGGTGATAAGGAAATTGAAGGTGGACAGATTGCAGTACGTTCTAGAGATTTAGGTGAACTTGGTTCTAAAGATATTGAAAAGTTTGTAGCTGATTTAAAAATAGAAATTGCAGAAAAAAAATTCCACATTCAAGAGATCTAAAACTAATTTTCAAAAAAACATATTTGCTTATTGACAGTAGACTATCATGCGTGGTATGATAGTCTACGGTAAAGCAAATAAACAAAGTAGAAGTACCGCTTCTCACCTTTGCGCAAAAGCGACAGGGGTTAAATATTGATACGAATGAGATTAAATTTTCATTTATTATGTGTTAATGACAGCGGACTTTTATAAAAAAAGGTCCGCTTTTTATATTATTATAAAAAACTTTGGGAGGTGTATCGTTATTAAGAAAACGGAAATCAATGAGGATATCAGAGATCGTGAAATAAGAGTACTCGGTGCTGATGGTGAACAGTTAGGACTTATGTCGTCAAGAGATGCTCTTGAACTGGCTATTGATAAAAAACTGGATTTGGTTAAGATTGCCCCGCAGGCAAAGCCACCAGTATGCAGAATCATGGATTATGGTAAACATAAATATGAACTGCAAAAAAGAGAGAAAGAGAACAAAAAGAAACAAAAAACAACTGAACTTAAAGAAGTAAGATTAAGTTTAAATATTGAAAAGCATGACCTTGAGACAAAAGTTAAGATGGCTACTAAGTTCTTAGCTAAGGGAGACAAAGTTAAAGTTTCACTTAGACTTAGAGGTAGAGAAATGGGTTATACTAAACTTGCTGTTGATGTTATAAACAGGTTCGCGTTATTAATCGAAGAATCAGGTAAGATCGACAAGAAACCTGCTGTTGAAGGAAGAAGCGTTGTAGCTTTCTTTTCGCCAATAAATAATTAGAATTAATCTGAGAGGAGGATATTTAATATGCCTAAAATGAAAACACATAGAGGTGCTGCTAAAAGAGTTAAGTTAACTGCTAAAGGTAAACTTAAAAGATCTAAAGCTTTTACTAGCCATATCTTAACTAAGAAATCTGCTAAGAGAAAGAGAAACTTAAGAAAATCTACGAACGTTTCTCCTAGCGATATGAAGAGAGTAAGAAAATTATTACCATACTTATAAAAAAATTGAGAAAACAAGGAGGTCAGTAATATGGCTAGAATTAAAGGTGCAGTAAACGCTAAAAAGAAACATAAAAAAATATTGAAATTAGCTAAAGGATTTTACGGAGCTAAGAGTAAAATTTATAGATGTGCTAACCCGGCTGTAATGAGATCATTAAGATCAGCTTACATCGGAAGAAAGTTAAGAAAAAGAGATTTCAGAAAAATGTGGATTGCTAGAATTAATGCTGGTACAAGAGCTAATGGCATGAGCTATTCTAAATTTATGAACGGATTAAAATTAGCTGAAATAAACATCAATAGAAAGATGCTTTCTGAAATGGCTATTCATGATCCAGCTGGATTTGCTAACTTAGTAGAAATTTCAAAAGCTAAAGTAAGCGCTAAGTAAGAAATTACTTTAAGATATTGAAAACCACTTTTACCTAAGTGGTTTTTTTTTGTGTGCAGAAATTAAGTGGAAATATAAATTTAGAGTTTTATCAAAATCTTATTATAGATTTTGAAAGAATTATACTAACATATGGTATAATGATTATGATATTTAATTCAGCTATTTAAGAGGTGTTTATATGGAGCGTATAAAGGCATTTTTAAAAAAAGATTTGAACCCAGCGCAGGTAATTGTGCTCGGTTTTGGAGGTTTAGTATTTATAGGAGCTTTTTTACTTAACCTGCCTATAGCCTCAAATTCAGGAGAAAGCATAGGGTTTGTAAATGCTCTTTTTACATCGACTTCCGCAATCTGTGTAACCGGACTTGCAGTTGTTGATACTGGTACATATTGGTCCCCATTTGGTAAGGTAACTATACTTATACTTATCCAATTTGGTGGACTTGGTTTTATGACTATGGCAACATCAGTTGCTTTTTTATTTGGAAAAAGAATAACTTTACGTAGAAGAATGATAATGCAAGAAGCACTAAATCAGTTTACTATATCTGGTGTTGTTAGACTTACTAAGTACATCCTTATAATGACATTTGCAATAGAAGCAATAGGAGCATTACTTTTATCTATAAGGTTTATACCTATATACGGTGTTTCAAAGGGTATTTTTTATAGTATATTCCATTCTGTTTCAGCATTTTCTAACGCTGGATTTGATCTTATTGGAAATGGTCAGAGTTTAACACCCTTTGTTGGTGATTTTACAATCAATATTGTAATTATGACTCTAATTATTGTAGGTGGTCTTGGTTTTACAGTTATACTTGATTTAGCAAAAACGAAAAATTTTAAGAGATTGTCACTACATTCAAAACTTGTATTAAGTGTAACCGGTGTTTTGCTCGCACTTACATTTGTTTTAGTTCTATTTATAGAATATGGAAACCCAGAAACATTAGGTAGTCTTCCATTTGGTGAGAAGATACTTGCATCTATGTTTCATGCTGTAACACCTAGAACTGCTGGTTTTAATACACTTGAGATGGGAGATTTAAAAGTTTCAACACAATTTTTAACTATAATAATGATGTTTATTGGAGGATCACCAGGATCAACTGCTGGGGGTATTAAAACAACAACATTTAGTTTAGTAATTCTTCATGTATTATCTGCTATAAAAGGTAAAGAAGATACTGAAATTTTTAAAAGAAGAGTATCGTGGACGGTAATTAGCCGCTCGTTAACACTGCTAAGTATTGGAATTTCGGTTATAATAATTATGACATTTGTGCTATCTATAACTGAGCAGTCAATTAGTTTTATGGATATATTCTTTGAGACAGTTTCGGCACTTGGAACGGTTGGACTTACTCTTGGAATAACATCGCAATTAACAACCGTTGGAAAAATTTTAATAGCTTTGACTATGTTCTTTGGTAGACTAGGGCCACTTACGATTGTAATTGCACTTGCAAGAAGAAGTGCTACTTATAATAAGAATGGTATAAGATATCCAGAAGGACAAGTTTTAGTCGGTTAGGGGTGAATATATATGAATAAGCAGTTTGTTGTAATTGGTTGTGGTAGATTTGGTTCGAGCGTTGCAAAAAAATTATATGATTTAGGTGCTGAGGTCATGACTGTTGATAAAAATGAAGAAACAGTTCAAAATATAGCTGACTTTGTTACATATGCTGTACAAGCGGATGCGACCGATGAGAACACGATAAAATCACTAGGAATTCGAAATTTTGACGTTGCAGTAGTTTCAATTGGCGGAGACATTCAATCATCTATACTTGTAACTCTTATGTTAAAAGAACTTGGTGTAAAATATGTTGTGGCGAAGGCTCAAAATGATCTTCATGGTAAAGTTCTTTATAGAATTGGAGCGGATAGAGTTGTATTTCCAGAGAGAGAAATGGGGATACGAGTTGCGAGTAACTTAGTTTCAGATAATATATTAGAATATATACAACTTGCACCAGATTATAGTATCATGGAGATAGTAGCACTATCATCATGGATTGGAAAGACACTTAAAGAACTTGATATGCGTAATGAATATGGAATTAATGTTATGGCAATTAAGCACGGAGACGAGATTGATATAACAATTAGCGCAGGTGAAGTTTTGGAAGAAGGAGACGTATTAGTTGTAATAGGTCATAATGATAACTTAGAGAAAATTCGAAAATCGTAGGAGATAAAATGATTCCACTTATTAAATCACAAAGTAATAATTTAATAAAACTTATAAGATCATTAAAATCTAAAAAGAATAGACAAAAAAATGAGATGTTTATTATTGAAGGAGTTAGATTTTTAGAGTTTGTCGTAGAAAATAACATACCTATAATTGAGATATGTTTTTCAAGTGATCTATACAATACTAATGGTGGAGAAGAACTATTAGATAGAGCATATAAGATGAGCCTTAAAATAACTGAGATTGACAGTAAAATTTTTAATTCTATAACAGATACAAAAAACACTCAAGGGGTAATAGCTTTAGTTGAACTAAAAAATATGAGATTTAGTATTGATGATTATAAAGATAAACTTATACTTATACTTGATAGGATTCAAGACCCGGGTAATCTGGGAACTATTATTAGAACAGCAGACGCTGCTGGTATTGATTTAGTTGTTTTATCAAAAGGTACAGTTGATCCTTATAATGAGAAAGTATTAAGATCAACTATGGGTTCTATTTTTACAGTTCCAATTTTACTAGAAGATGATATAACTGGTTTAATTGACTACCTTAAAAGAAATGATTACCAGATAGTTTCTTCTTATCTTCAGACAGAAGAGAGATTTGATGACATTGACTATAATGGTGCGGTTGCTATTGTTATTGGCAACGAAGCAAATGGAGTTAGTGAAGAAATTATTGAGATTTCAGATAAATTTGCTAAAATTCCTATATGGGGAAAAGCAGAAAGTTTGAATGCTTCTGTAGCGGCAGGAGTTATAATGTATCATGCTGCAAACAGTAGACGCAGATAAAGTCATTTTGCTTGTTTATAGAGTTTATATATGTTATAATTTTGCCAGTGAATTAAAGAATATAATAAATGCAGAGATCAAGTAAAGTAGACTTATAAAGCATTAAAGAGAGAAAATCATAGCTGTGAGGTTTTTATGTTTTGTATTTTGAAGTTCCCTTGTGAGCAGATAGAGTGAATTAGTAGTAGTTCTATTCGTATGTCAACGTTACTGACTTTAAACGAGAGGCTAATGTAGCAACTTGGGTGGTACCGCGGAGATAAATATATAACTTCGTCCCTATTATGGGACGGAGTTTTTTGTTTTTTGTTAAATGCAAATATGTCGTTATATTTATTAGATGAAAGGAGTATTAATAATGAAAGAATTATTAAATCAAATGCTTGCAGAAGCAACTAGTACAATTAAAGAAATTGATTCATTAAAAACACTTGATGATATCAGAGTTAAGTATCTTGGTAAAAAAGGTGATGTTACTTCACTACTTAAA
>JBARWW010000042.1:0-7115 GCA_049647005.1 Acidaminobacteraceae bacterium
GTGAACTTTAGAATAAGCTGATAATCAAATTAATTAATATGGTATAATTTATGATAGAATTATAGAGGAAAATTTATTTGGCATAGTAGATTTTAAAAGCAGTAAAAATCTACTTATAATATTAGTATATAGAGAGGTAAATGATATGATTTCTTACTCAAGTGATTTAATGATATATAAAGGTCTTTCTAAGTCATACTTAGAGGACTATAACTCTGTTAAAGAGCTATACAATTATAACTTTAAAGACGAAAATGATTTACTAAAAAGAGTGTCAAAATTAGAAAACACTAGTTTTGATAGAGAATCTTTACACAAAGCGTTAGTAGAAATAAATGAACAGTTCACTTGTTCGGTTAAAACAAAAGATAATATAGAGAGTATAAAAAATAATGAGACACTTGTAGTTGTAACGGGTCAACAAGCGGGTATTTTTACTGGAGCCTGTTACACCATTTATAAGGCGATAACAACTATAAAGCTAGCTAAAGAAACATCGGATAAACTAGGTAGAAAAGTTGTACCTATATTTTGGATTGCATCTGAAGATCATGATTTTGAAGAAATAAGACAACTGAATTATGTTGTTAATGGCAAAATTAAAAATCTTAAAATCAATAAAAAGCCAGACTTAGAAACTAAAACAAAAAATAAGTTTAATTATTCATTTTTAAAAGAGTCAATTGGAGATATACAGGTCAATAAATCTGTCTATGATTCGATTGAAGGTTTTATAAATGATGTTTCAGATCATTCCGATGTAGAGCTACTCGAGAAACTATTAAAATCTACAATTACTGAAAAAGAGTCACTAGCTAACTGGTTTGGTAAGATAATGGCAAAGTTGTTTTATGATTACGGATTAGTTTTTTTAGACCCAATGAACAAAACGATTAGAGAGATGGAAAGTTCTTTCTTTGAAAAAGTAATTAATTGCCAAGATCAGATAAATGAAGCCTTTTTAAAAAATACAAATAAAGTTATAGAAATGAATCATAAACCTATGATTGAATTTGAGGAAAATGCACTAGGTCTATTTACTTACTACGGTGGTGAGAGACTAATGATCAAAAAAGCTGGTAAGGATGAGTATAACCTTGAATCTCAGGAAGGTATAGTTACGCTTACTAAAGCAGAACTGCTTACAATAGCAAAGGAAAATCCAGTTGCTCTAAGCACTAATGTAGTTCTTAGACCAGTAGTACAAGATATAATTCTTCCAACAATTGCATATGTTGCAGGACCAGGAGAGATGCAGTACTATTCACAGCTATCTAGTGTTTACTCTGTATTTGATATGGAGATGCCTATTATTTATCCAAGAGAAAACTTCACCTTAATATCTAAGGAAATTACAGGGATACTAGAGGGACTCGATGTATCAGGAGATGATTTTATTCTATTTGGACTTGATAAGATTAAGAGTATGCTTCTTGAGAAGAATGATGATATTCAAATTGATAATCTATTTGATGAATTCTCAAGTAAGTTTAACGGTGAATACAATGAGTTAATAGATAAAATTCTTGAGATAAGCCCCGATATTAGACCACTTGCTGATAAAAATATTGGTCTAATAAATAACCAGGTTAAATATCTAAGAGAAAAGGCTCATAGATTCCACAGAAGAAATAACAAAGATATACTTGAGGATTTAAAGGTAGTAGAAAACAATATAACACCTTTTGGAAATCTTCAAGAACGAGAATTTTCAATTATAAATTATATAAATAATGATAATAAAAATCTGCTAGAGTATATTATAAATGATCTAAAAATAGATTATAAACATAGAATCATAAAGATGGGAATATAGAAATTAACAAAAATTTTTAAAAGAAGGTGTATTTAATTGAAAATAGGAATATGCTGTTATCCATCTTATGGTGGTAGTGGCGTTGTAGCAACCGAACTTGGAATTAAACTATCTGAACTAGGTCATGAGATACATTTTATATCATATGATAAGCCTTTTAGATTAGGTGAATACCATAACAACGTTTTTTTTCATAGTATTGAGGTTTCGTCGTACCCAGTGTTTAAACATCCGCCCTATATTATGAATCTAGCTAATAAACTATATGAGATATCGGAGCGTGAAAACTTAGATATACTTCATTCGCATTACGCTGTCCCACATTCTACAGCAATGTTGCTTGCAAAACAGATGACTGGAAACAGACTTAAGACTGTAACTACTCTTCATGGAACTGATGTAACCATTATGGCAGAAGATCCTGGTCTTAAGGAAGTTACTGAATTTAGTATAAACAACTGTGATGCTATAACAGCGGTATCAAACTGTCTTAAAAGTGATGCTAATGAAATGCTAAATTTAAAGTTAGAGATAGATATGATATATAACTTTATAGATTCAGATTTATATAAGAGAAGTCATTCCAATATAAGAGAGTGTCTTAAAATTGAAAAAGATGAAAAAATCATTATCCATACATCGAATTTTAGAAAAGTTAAAAGAATAGAAGATGTAATAAAGATATTTTACAATATAAATAAAGAAGTAAAATCAAGACTTATCCTAGTTGGTGATGGCCCAAAACAAAGAGATGCATATGACCTTGCTAAAGAACTTGGGATTATAGATAAAGTATCCTTCCTTGGAAAGCAAAATACAGTAATAAGTATACTTTCATCAGGAGATTTATTTTTACTTCCATCGGAAAAAGAAAGTTTTGGTTTAGCAGCACTTGAGGCTATGTCGTGTGGAGTTCCGGTTATAGCAACTAGAACAGGTGGAATACCAGAAGTAGTTACTCATAATGAAAATGGGTTTTTATCAGATGTTGGTGATGTGAAAGATATGGCAAATAATGCTATTAAATTACTGCAAGACGAAAGTTTAATGATTAAATTTAGAGAAAGTGCTAGAAATACAGCAATTAATAAATTTAATACAAATAAAATTGTAAAAGAATATGAAGCTCTGTATAAAAGACTTTTAGATCAATAGAATTTCCTAAATTAAAGTTTACTAATATAAAACTCAAAAAAAGTAGCTAGTATAAGGTTAATCCTATGCTAGCTACTTATATTATTTACCTTTTTTTTCTAAACATTTTTTGAAAGACATATTATCGCAAAGTACATCTGGATCTTTCTTGAAATAAACTCTATCTGATTTTTTCTTTATAGATTGCATCATTCCCAGTAGTTTATAAAGTTCTTCGTCGATATCATTAACATCTTTTTCATCAACGTTGAAGTATAAATATAAATCTTCAAATATTCTTGCAAGCTGAGTTATTTTACCATCGATTTCAATGAAATTCTCAAAGTTGTGGCTCCTCATTGCGTTTTGGAACTGTTCAATATCAATTTTTATTTCTTCAACGATATCTTCTTCGGTTTCATAATCGCCGACTGCAAGACTATAAGGTTTTATTCTCTCTAAAAAATATGTGTTATCAGTATTCAGATGATAAATATAAGAAATTTTAATATCATCTAAGTAAAATTTTACGTAGAACATAATCCCTTGTACGTCGATTACTTTTGCGCCCATTGCGATTAGCTCTTCTTTACATAAATCGTGCCTAATTAGCCTTGATGACATGATAGCCAATTTAATCACCTCTTATTATAATTTACGAAGTCAACCTCGTAAGTAGTATGGTATTGTCTGAAAAAACAGTATATTTGTATTCGAGTTAATTATAACACAAGAGAAGCTTTATTAATAAATAATAAAATATTGAATTATTGCAATATATAATGGCTATTTTATATAATACTAGTTATTATATAAGTTAGATGCAGAAAAATTAAAGGACTGATAAAAAATGAAGCTACTATTAACAACATTAAACTCTAAATTCACACATTCATCACTAGCTCTTAGATATATAAAATCATATCTAAAGAAGTTTTCCCATGAAGTAGATTTAGAGGAATATACAATAAATAACACTATAGATTTTATTCAAGGTCAAATTTACAAAGGACACTACCAAGTGGTAGCTTTTTCTTGTTATATTTGGAACTTTGAGATGACGCTTGAAATAGCAAAAAATCTTAAAAAAGTATCGCCAAACCTAATAATTATATTTGGCGGCCCAGAAGTATCGTTTGATCCTATCGAAATTATGGAAAAGCATGATTTTATAGATTATATTATATTTGGTGAAGGTGAAGAGAGTTTTAAGCACTTATATGAAGACATATTACTAAAAGATGATTGTCATATAAAATCAGAAATTAAAGGTATTTGTTATAGAGACGATGGTCTTGTGACAAAAAATACTGATAGAGAGTTAATTAAAAACATGGATGATATACCATTTCCATACGAGAATCTAGATGGACTAGAAAATAGAATTCTCTACTACGAAAGCACAAGAGGTTGCCCATTTAACTGTCAGTACTGTTTGTCATCAACTATAAAAGGTGTAAGGTTTTTAAGTACAAAGAGGGCAAAAGAGGATTTGAAGTTCTTTATTGACAATAATGTTATGCAAGTTAAATTTGTTGATAGAACATTTAATGCCAAAAAAAAACACGCTCTTGAAATCATGAAATTCTGTCATGAAAATGATAATGGCTATACAAATTTTCACTTTGAAATGACAGCAACTCTTATTGATGAAGAGACACTTACTTTTATGAAATCGGTAAGACCTGGATTGTTTCAGCTAGAAGTTGGAGTTCAAAGTACAAATAAAAACACTATATTAGCTATAGATCGCGATATAGAATTTGAAAAAGTTAAAGTAATATGCGATGATATTGTATCTAATCAAAATATACATCTGCACTTAGACTTAATTGCAGGTCTTCCTTATGAAAATATAGAGAGTTTTCTAAGTTCCATTGATGATGTTATAGAGATTAGGCCAGAAAAAATTCAACTTGGCTTCCTAAAACTATTGAAAGGTAGTGGTCTAAGAGATAATATGGAAAAGTACGGATATATCTATAATGAAAAAGCACCATATGAGGTTATGTGTAACTCATATATATCATTTGATGAAATGCTACTACTTAAAGATATAGAAGAACTTATGGAATCATACTACAATAGTGGATACTTTAAGTTTACTATTGAGTACCTATTTAAGATCTATAAAAAGCCATCAATATTTTTTATATCATTTGCAAAATACTGGGACGAAGAAAAAGTAAGTCATGTCTCACATAAGAGTGATGCATTATTTATCATATTGTATGATTTTACAAAGAACCATGGAGTGTGTGATATAGAATTATTAGCCGAGTTACTTCGCTTTGATTACCTTAGAATAGGCAAAAGAAAAGATCTTCCGTGGTATAATGGACTAGAGTCTAAAGCTACTAAAGAAAAATCTCATGCATTTTTACAAAATGAAGATAATTTATCTATTTATTTGCCGGAGTTTGCTTCTAGTACTGCAAAGAGTATAATTAAAAAAGTCAGCTTTGCTAGCTTTAATTATGATATAAAAAATATGAATTATGATGATTATAAAAAACAAGAGTGTATATATTTATTTAATTATAATGTATCTAATGATATATTTGATCACTCAATGTATTATAATATAACAGAAGAATTTAATTATGAAGGAGATATTTAGATGGAGATAATACAAGATTTATTAATCACCAATAAAAAGGTATATAAATCAACTATAAAAAAACTAAAAAGCAATCCTGAACTTTTAGTAATTGGTATACCTTATATAGTTTTAATAGCCCTTGGTTTTATGATGGCAAGTTCAATTAGTTTAATAGGGGGACTGCTTTTATTTATTATACTGAGCGCTGTGTTCTCAAGTTATCTATACGTAATTAACAATATAATTAATTATGGCAAATTTCATATGGATGACATTAAGATAGGTTTTAGAGTGTATTTTAGAAAGATATATATTATACTACTATTATTTTACTTCTTAGACTATGGATTATCATTATTTGTGTATCCTATACTTAGTATTCTTCCATTATCGTATTTAATAATACCCCTTATAAAATTTGCAATTGTGTTAGTATTTAATCCACTTCCAGAGATGATTTATCAACAAGATCATTCTGAAATGGATACTATAAAATCAACGCTTGAATTTAGTAAAAATAATATAGTTACATGGTTTGTTCCAAATATAATTTTTATGGGCCTAATATGGGTATTAACATTATTAGTTTCGGGTGTTATCATTAAATTAATACCTACTATAGGTGGTTCAGTTGGTTTGTCTATCCAGATATTACTTAGCCTTATACTTGTACAAGCTGTAATTGGCTCTGTTATGGTATATAGAGGAGCGCTATTTAATATATTAAATACAAGTTCAAGAAGAAAAAGATTATTCAAAAAGCATATGGACAACTAGTTATCACACTAAAGAAGTTATAGCTAAGGTGAAAGTATAAGGCTAAAACATATTTTAATAATATTTAAGAGGTGGATTATGAAAAAAATTATGCTTTTTCATAACAATAAAAGAACAACATTAAAAACTAAAGATGAACTTGAAAAACTGCTTGTAGAGAATGGCTATGAAATAGTTGAGACAAATCCTGATCTTATAGTAGTAATTGGTGGCGATGGTACTATGCTTAGTGCTATTCGTAGGCATAGGTATAAGAGAATTCCATTTTTAGGTGTCAACACTGGTAGCCTAGGTTTTTTACCGAGCGTTCCGCCAAATAATCTAGAGAGTATAATTGAGATACTTGATACAAAAAAATATCAAATAATGAGCTATCCGCTACTAAAAGTCAAAGGTCGTACAGTTAAAGGTGAAGAAATCTTTAACTATGCCTTTAACGAGATTGTTATCAAACATCAAGAACCTAGACTTATGGAGGCAAAGATATATATAAATAATAAACCATTTAATTATTTTACTGGCGATGGATTTATTATATCTACTCCAATTGGCACAACTGGATACGCTATATGGGCAGGTGGAGTTGCTATTCACTCGGAACTTCCAGTGTATCAAATTACGCCACTTAACCCAAATGATAATAGTATAAATAGACCATTAAAATCAAGTTTGGTTGTTCCTATTGAAACAAAAGTAGATATAAAGATTGTAAAAGCAAAATATAGAGCAGTTATAGTTGCGTGTGATGGCAAAAAAGTTAGTGATGATTTTATATCAGAATTACAT
>JBARWW010000043.1:0-16986 GCA_049647005.1 Acidaminobacteraceae bacterium
GGTATAAAGTTCCTATTACACGAGTACGTGAGATTGCTGGAACTGATAAGCAGGGAACAAATATATATGGTATTGCAAAAGCTGCAAGTGAATTAGGATTTTCAGCTAAAGGTGTTCGAGGAGATGAAGAAACCTTTTTCTCAGAGTTTCCTTTGCCAGCTATTGCTCATGTTGTGATGGATGGTAAATTACTTCATTACGTTGTAATACATGCAATTGATAAATCAAAAAATAAAATTGTAATTGCAGATCCTGAAAAAGGATTATCAACCTATAAATCGGAAGATTTTTTCAAAATTTGGACCGGAGTTCTAGTAATTATTACTCCAACGACAAGTTTTGGAAAAGGAGATGATACAATTGGCATATTTAAACGTTTTTTTGGTGTTATTAGACCTCAAAAAAAGTTTCTAGTCCATATATTTTTTGCGTCAATTATTTATACCCTTTTAGGAATGCTTGGAGCGTTCTATTTCAAATTTTTACTTGATGATATAGTACCTGGTAATTTACGTGAATCGCTTCATGTAGTTAGTATTGGAGTTATACTATTACATATATTTAAGATAGTTTTGAATGCATTCCGCTCACATTTATTGTTATATCTAAGTCAGAAGATTGATATACCAATGATACTTGGATATTATAATCATGTATTAGAATTGCCGATGAATTTCTTTGGTTCAAGAAAAACAGGAGAAATAATTGCTCGTTTTATGGATGCATCAAAGATTAGAGAAGCTATTTCTGGTGCAACTTTGAGTATTATGATTGACACTTTGATGGCTATAGTTGGAGGGTTTATACTTTACAATTATAATAGTACGCTGTTTGGAGTTGCACTTATAATGTTGATTCTCTATGGAATTATTGTATTTGCTTTTAATAAGCCAATTAGAGATGTGAATAGAAAGCAGATGGAAAACAATTCTGAGTTGACTTCCTATTTAGTAGAATCTTTAAATGGAATTGAAACTGTGAAAGCTTTTAATGCAGAAGATGAGGCAAAGTTAAAGACGGAGACTAAATTTATAATATTACTTAAATCCGTTTTTAAAGGTGGAATGATAAATAATATTCGTAATTCGATTACAACATCAGTAAGTTCTATAGGTGGAATCATTATTCTTTGGGTGGGAGCTTTGAACGTATTAGATGGTAAGTTAACTATTGGTCAGTTACTTGTGTTTAACTCATTATTAGCTTATTTTATTGATCCAGTTAAAAATCTGATTAATTTACAACCTATGATGCAAACAGCTATTGTAGCTTCTGATCGTTTAGGAGAAATTTTGGATATAGAAAAAGAAAAAGAAATTGATGATTATAAAAAAATAAAACCTACTTCCCTTAAAGGAAGTATTGAATTGAAAAATGTAGATTTCAGATATGGAACACGTGAAATGGTGTTAAAAAATATTAACATGCATATTAAAGAAGGTGAGCGTATAGCTCTTGTTGGAGAAAGTGGTTCCGGTAAAACTACATTAGTCAAATTGATACTTGATCTTTATTCACCAGAGAATGGAGAGATATTGATTAATGGAAATAATACTAAGGATATTAGTATTACATCTCTACGTCAGCGAATTGCTTATGTTCCTCAAGAAACGTTTTTATTTAGTGGAAGTATTCGTGAAAATCTTACATTGGGATTACCAAACAATAATCTTGAGTCTATAATAGAGGCAACTAAATTAGCACAAGCTCATGAATTTATCAGTGAATTACCACTTCGATACAATACACAGTTAGAAGAAAATGGTTCAAATTTATCAGGCGGCCAGCGTCAAAGGCTATCTATAACACGTGCCATATTAAAAAAACCAGATATATTGATACTAGATGAAGCCACAAGTAGTTTAGATTCCATTACAGAAAAAGCTATTGAAAAAACAATTGAAAATGTAACAGATGATATTACTACTTTTGTAATAGCCCATCGTTTAAGTACGATTATGAGATGTGACCGTATTTTTGTAATGAGTAAAGGAGAAATTGTAGAGTCCGGTACACATGAAGAGTTAATTAAATTAAATGGGAAGTATTTTGATCTTTGGAAGGGGCAGTTGTTAGATCAGCCTTCAGAAATTTTAATAAAAGAAAATAAGGAGGCCGTTTAATGACAGAGATTAGTATTGACTTATCAGATATAACAAATAGTAGAGAGGTAATGGAATCGAAACCTTATCCAATGGTAGTATATTTTGTTTACATATTATTAAGTTTTATAACTATTTCTTCAATATGGATGTACTTTTCAGAGATAGATGTTGTAGTTAAGGGAAATGGAATGGTTAGACCAGTTTCTGGAATAAGCTTAGTAAATAACAATTTTACTGGAAGCATTTCTGAAACTAATCTTTATGAAGGCCAGAACGTAAAAAAAGGTGACCTATTATTTTCTATAATGCATAGTGATTTAAAAGCAACGCAATCTCTCTTAAGAACAGAACTATCTCAAAAAGAAAAAGTTGCAGCTAATTTGGGAAAATATAAAGAAAGCATTTTAACAAAAACTAATTTGTTCGATCCAGAACACTCTGACCAGATAGATTATTATTATAAATACATAGAATTTAGTGACGCGATTGCAGTTTCTAAAGAAACTATTTCAGTAAATGTAGCAGATCTTAAACATTTCGAAATAACTCTAGCTGGAATGACATCTCTTTTAGATTCAATAGAAGCAAATGAAAATTTATTTAGGGACTCAAACAACTTATATGCTTTAAAATTAGCAGAGTTCAATATGAAGATTCAAGAATTAAATCAAAACTATACAGATGCAACAGTTAATTATAAAAATTCTGAAGAATTATTTAATAATGGTGCCATTTCTAAAAAAGATTTTCAAAATTCTTTTACAGCTCGTTTACAAAGTAAACTTACTTATGAGCAATATAAAACCGCATATATGTCAAATTTGAAAAGTGATATTCAAGATCGTAAATTACAAATTAGAAAACTAAAATCTGAAATCAATAAGTTATCATCTAATCTAGATAGTTCAAAAGAAAGTTATTTGACGATTGAAACTAAAAAAATAGTTGAACTAAATAGTCAAATTGTATTAAATGAGCAAGAAATAAGAAGTTTGGAAGAGAGTCTTACAAAAAAAGAGTTAGAAATTGATAAGTGTCTTATTGTTGCTGAAATTGACGGTATTGTAAATATGAAGAAACAAATTGCTGTAGGTGATTATATTAGTGCAGGTGACTACATAGCATCTATAATACCAGTAGAAAATAAAGAGTATAAAGTTCAGGTGTCTATGCCAGAGAAAGAGATTTCTAGAATTAAAGTAGGTGATCCTATCAAATATAAATTTCATGCATTGCCGTATCGTGAGTATGGAGTGCTTAATGGAGTTGTGACAAGTATAAGTTCAGATTCTACATTTAGTGAACAATCTGGTGCAAATTATTTTGTTTTAGAGGCGAATGTCGAGAATAAGCCACTTTATAGTTATAAGGGAGAAAGAGCAGAATTAAAAGTAGGTATGACTTGTGAAGTAGATGTTATTATAAAATCAAAGAAAGTGATCTTCTTTTTACTAGAAAAACTAGATTTTTTAGATTAAGTATTCTAGCAAAAAAAAATTAGGGGAAAATATTCTTTTAGTTAAAGAAGTTCTACGCAACTTGATTTAAAATTTCACCTATAAGTGTCAATCATAAAGTAAAGCGATCCCCTTAAAGTTAGACTTTATAATCTAACTTTAAGGAGATCGCTTTTATTAATACCAAAGTAGCTATAGTGGCAGCATTTTCGACCTCACCTAGTTAAAATATTTTACGCATTATTAATACTTATTATATCTTTTCATATACTATCTAATTCTTTTTATTCCATGTAGATATTAATATGCATTAGCTATATGAACAATGGTTTTAGGATATCCTTAAATGAAAAGTTGTTTTTTAATTCAGCATGAGTATAAAAAATGGTGGTTTTATGGATTTAAGTAATCATAGTGAGAATAGGTAATGTTTTAATTTAATAGTGTATTTATATGTTATTATAGGATTGTAATATATTACAAATTTCATCTTAGCAGAAAATAAAACTAAGATCTGGAGGTTATACTATGACATGGGATAAGCTATTTGATTTTCTGGCATTAAATCTAAAGAAGTTTGTTATTGTTCTCGTTAGCACAGGACTTTTACTTTTTCTACCAGAAAAGTTATTAGTAAAGTTTAATTTACTAGATCTTATTAATGAAAAACGAAGTATGGTATCCATATTATTTCTAATTTCAATTTGTGGTACATTTGTTGAGTTAATAGATAAACTGCTTAAAAGCATTAAAAACAAAATGAAAATCAAGTCAAATCGAAAAAAACAAATACATCTACTTAAAACTTTAGGTGAAGATGAAAAGGACTTTTTAGAAAAGTTTATTAAAGATAACCTATCTACCATTTACGAAAGTTATAATAGTGGAACTGCAAAGAGTTTATGTACCAAACGTATAATTTATTATCGTGCTCAAACATCGTCTGATTATAATATGACGATAGGTTATAATATCCAACCGTGGGCATTTGAACTATTATGTGAAAATGAAAATTTTTTAAAAAGAAAAAATTCAAACTGATCCTAGTGTAAGTAACGGACAATTTCTTTATGTGATCTAAAATATATCAATAAAGAAACTACACTATTATGAAAAAATAGAGAGATCTAAGCGACTATGAATAATTAGTCTCTTAGATCTCTCTATTGATTTTTTTTCATTTTACTACTTTTTCATTCTCTTTAATATACCTATAAAGTGTAGTCCTTGAAACCCCAGTAGATTCACAAATCTCTTTTTTTGTGTATCCATCTTCATTCATCTTCAGCATAATTTTTCTCTTTTCGTCATTATGAGTTTTACGCCTGCCACCTTTTCTACCTCTAGACTTTGCACTCTCTAATCCATTAAGTACCCTCTCATTAATATCTTCTCGATCCATTTCGGCAATAGCACCAAATACATGATATAGAAATCTTCCCATTGTTGTACTAGTATCAAAACCATCTTTAATACTGACAAAGTTAATCCCATTGTTGTTGAAGTCATTCATCAAGTTTACTAACTGATGCATGGTTCTACCTAAACGATCCAATTTGTAAACAACCAGAATATCTCCTTTACGTAGTTTCTTAAGAAGACTATTCAAGCCTTCACGATTAACCTTTGTTCCTGAAATTTTATCTGTGATTATTTCATCACAGCCATATTTATTTAATGCATCTAACTGCAGCTCAAGATTCTGTTTTTTTGTACTCACTCTTGCATATCCAAATATCATTATAGCTTCCTCCACTTGTTTTATATTTATTGTACCACAAACATGTACCCGTTCGTTTTGATTGTGGTATGTATTTATGAAACGTCACAAGTGTTGAAATCTCGTTAGTCATGCCAGTGTTTCATATTCAATTGTTTTTGGTACATTCAGTAATAATTATTCTATTTAAGAAATGAATCATCCAAGATATTTTTTGAATATTTATAGAGTGTCATTTAATTGAGTTCTAATTTACTATTAAACACTTAATATTGGCAAAACTTTTTCCAAATACATCTGCCAATATCCATCGTCACCTTCAATACTGTGTATCCAATAGTACATCATAAGAATTTCAAATTCTTGCTTTTTACCTTTTGTAAATGGTCGCTTTGGCATTTTACGATAAAGTGAATCAATATTAAATAGATTACTGCTCTGTTTATATTGGTAATCATATTTTCTAAAACTATATTGACTTTTCTTTCTATGTGATGCTGGCCAAATTTCTTCGTTTTCCGAAAAATATTCAACCCATTCAGAAGCAAATTTCAAAACGTTAACTTGATATTTAGCCCAAGTGGTTTGAATCCATTCATTAATTTCATCTGAAATGTGAACGTTCTGATTTGCAAAGTGAATTTCACTTGCAACTCGATGATAATCTTTAATGCTTAGGTACAATAGTTCAGTTTGATCTCTTAAAAAAGGTAACTTTTTAATTAGTTTATAATAGCAATCATATGACAACATTCTAAATTCTTTATCCATATCATAAATATAAAAAAGTATATCTTCTTTAACAGAGTTTCCTATATAACGCGTTAATTGTTTTCCATAGTCTGAATATACTTCCAAAAACCACTTGCGAACTTCTGTATCATATTCTTTTAGCTGCTTAATGTAAATTTCAAGCTTTCGATCTTTTAAAATCATCTTTTCGTCAATTTCAGTAATATTCAAATAGTTATTAAAATACTCAAATATATAATTAACACACGTCTTCATATTTTCATTACGAGCATCAATATCAAACTCATTCAAATGATCTTCTTTTTTCCTTTTAGCTACATATTCTTCGATTGAAATCATCACGCCACCTCTAAAAATAACCTTTACAATAATACCTTAGAAAATATTATTCTTATGTAATAATTAATTTATTTCCCATAATCACATCTCATACTATAATCTTTTAAAAATCCTATACCATTAGCAACTTCTAATGTAGCATTTAATAAAACGAGTTATTAGTGAAGCACTTATCCATTTTTCTAATATGGTTTTAATATACGCCTAAGATATATTAATTTTTCAAAATTTATTATATCACTTTAAAGTCATTAAATGTAATAAAATACATATGATTGTAAGATGTGTGTGTTTTAAGAATAAATTGATTATATAGGATAGATTTAGTTTAAATTTAATTTAAATGAAAAAATGGTTAAAACTACTAAATATATGGTATTATTGTTTTTGTTAGTATTCGTATTGAATATATAGGGGGATTTTAATGAAAAAGAACAATTTTCTAAAAACTATTTCAACTCTAATTTTATCATTTTCACTAATAGTTACACCAATATCTTCATTTGGACATTCAGGAAGAACGGATGGTTCAGGTGGACATAAAGACAACGGAAATAAAAGTGGTTTAGGATATTACCATTATCATCATGGATATGGTCCACATTTACATACCAATGGATGTCCTTATGCTGCGAAGACTGTATCTAATTCATATGATCAGGTTAAAGCTAACAAAGCAATACAAACAAAACTTAATGAGTTAGGCTATGAATGTGGTAAAGCTGATGGTAAAATTGGTAAAAACACTAAAAATGCAATTAAAAAATTCCAAAAGGATAATTCGCTAAAAGCTGATGGTATTCCAGGTACTAATACAAAAAAAGCTTTAGGCTTATAAAAAAAATGACAATTCTTAATTACTAGAATTGTCATTTTTTTATGACTAATTAAAATTATTAGATATAGTTAACGCTTATCCAATCACTTCTAATAAGGTTAATCATTGCTACTGCATCATCTACTTTAAATCCTCAAACCTATCCACAACCCTACCCAAATTATCATAAAGCTCTGCTGGATCACTATCGCTATTGCTCCAAGTTCCATTGCCATCTAACCAATGAAAATCTACATCTAGATTTTTTTCTTTATCTCCTACTTTTACACTACTATTTGAGTCAAGTATGAATGAAGGGAAAGTAAAGGCTTGATTACCTCTTACTGATACTATTTTCCAATCTTTTAGGTTGATTTTTTTATTGCTATCATTTTCAATTATTATATATTCTTCTTTTTTATCTAGTTCTATAATTCTAACTTTTGCATCCGATTTTTCAACTTCCACTTTTTCGGTTGATGATGAATTATTTAATTCTGCATTTGCTTGATCGGGATTTACATTATCGAATTCGTCGTTTATTACATTACCTTTCAGCGTATAGGTAAAACTATAGTGACTAGGTATTTGGGTTTTTGTATCTGGATAAGTAATTATAGCTACAAAATCTGTGCATCCATTTGCATCCCTTATAGCCTTTTCCATGTACGCTTGATTGCCGTGGCGATTAAGTGTGCTTTCTTGAGGCGTTATGTTATATGCATTTGAAACACCGCCTAGTGAATCGGCTATAACATGACCTTCATCAAGTGTTGGGCTTTCGACTCCTGGAACTTTAGCTTCATCTCTGAAATATCTTCCAGTTGATAACACATTTTCTTTAGAGTCATCTTGCAAAGTTATCTCCTTTGCAATAACTTTTACTAATTGTCCATACTCATTAGTGAAGGCGTAGTATTTTCTATCTCCAAATCCTATATCTACCACGACATTTGATTCTCTGCGGCCAGATAGATCACCACCGTCTACTTCTATAATTTTATATCCTGCGATTTCTTTTTCTACATCTAGTTTTGAACTTTCAATGCTAGTTTTATTAGTATTATTACTTGAGTCAGTACTTATGCTTTCAGTTGAACAGCCTGTAATTGCTAAAACCGATGCAATTGCAAATATAAGTACTTTTGATAATCCATTTTGATAGTATTTTTTTATTGTCATAATATCTCCTTCTTACTCCTTAGCTGTCTAATATATAGTCATATATTCTTGATTTAACTGGGCACTGAAAAAGCCTCTATTTGATTTCTAAAGTCCATGCTATTATACAACTTAAATCTGTAATAAGCTCTTAATTTTATCGCTTATAATATGACTTAGCATACCTATTACACTTCCTATAAATAATCCATCAAAACCAGTAAACAAATACAAACTTATTGTTATCATCAACATACCATACCATCTATGAGTAAATGCTCTATGTGGAAAACACCCTGTGCATATAAGTGCTGCAGCTCCGAATAGACTTTTAGTACTCATATCAAAGTGGCTAGCTAATAGAAATGCTAGAAAAATGTACATTAGCTTAAGCGCCCATTTCTTTTTAAAGTTAGCTTTTTTAAGTGCTACTAACGCAAGTATTAGTATTCCAATCTCTATTTTGAAATCCAATGAAATATATAGTGAGATTTTGTAAAATGTAATTGCTATCAAAATCTTTAAAACAACTTCTAATACTGCAAGAGCTTTTCCATTCAAAATGGAACTATGATGATCTAGGTCGGGGATTAGTGATCCTAGAACTAAACCACCTATATAATAATAGTTGCTAATATTTATATCTACACCTTTCAGGTTTAATACTTCTGTTCCTAACAAAATACTTGCTCCTATACCCGTTGCAAGCCCTATCCCTATGTGCGCTTTATAATTGAACGTAGTCTCCCACTTTTACATAAAAAGGTCTTAGAGACAGTTTTACTCACCTCTAAGACCTATATAATCTATATCATTCGATTTTCAACTCATCGTAATTGTAAATAAAAGGTGCCTGTGATACGATTCATTTGTTATAAGCTTGTATTATCATTATTACTGTTTAAAAAGGAGTTTTATGAAAAAAACATCCACTTTCTTTATAAGAAAAATACATATGATTTTAATTACAATACTTTATCTTGTAATCAATTTTTTCTTGTACCTATATACCCATGATAATAGTAGCTATTTCTTAGTACCAAGTATTGTAAAGTCGTTTTTATTCTTTACATACTTGTATACTTATTATAGGTATAAGATACAAACACATGACAAACCCCATGACAGCTAATTTTATCATGGGGTTTTCTATCTACTCTACTGTAAAATTGCTTACTTTTTTATAGTAATCTTAAGCAGCTGCCTAACATCACCTTCTATATCCCTCTCAATCAAAAATTCATCCGATACATGCTCACCTCTATAGGCTTTTACTATGAATTTATATGGCGCTCGGTTTCTAACTTTTTTAAGCGTTAGTGATTGAGGTATTGTGCACCATGCGATGTATTCGTGGTGGACTATGTTTGTAAGTTTTACGTCCCTAGGGTCTATGTTTACGATTAGGCTATTGCCTTTATAGTTTACACCATTGTATCCCATACGGATTCGTTCGTCACGGTATACCATATCATCTTCAAGGATAATCTCAACTTTATCAACATAACCAGTTGCTTCCACATCAAAATAAAGCATGTCACCTGCCATTGGATCGTGAGGAGCTAATGTTGCGGTCAATGTTATACCATTTAATGTTATAGTTTTTCTTGCCTGAGCAGTAAACTCACCGTCACTAACTATAACCTTTAGTCTATAGTCACCTTCGTATGCATTAGTTATCTTATTAAGTTTTAGTTCAGTGCCAGATGATACTCCAGTATATTTTTTTATAAGAACATAATCTTGTCCTGGAGCAGCTACGTAGTAATCAACACTTAAACTATCACCATCAGGATCAGTCGCAAGAATAAATGCATCAATATCATCACCTTCGTATGGAGTACTAGGAAGAACCTTAGAAAAACTTACCTTTGGTGCTTCATTCATAGTAACTGTTTCTATAGATATAGTTTCATTTACCCACTCGCTCCATGCACCTTCTATATCTTTAACACGATAAACTACCTCATAAACTGTAGAATCAGTTATCTTTAACTTTATAGTATTATCTAAACTACTTAAGTTAGCTGAGTCACTTGGATCAGATGCACTTTTAAATACTGTATCAGTACTCATCTTATACATAAGCTCTTTTTCAACGATGCCTTTACTAGCCATAGAAACATGATCCAGATCGTACGATCCACCATCACCTATTGTCACGAAAATCTCTGAAGCTAATTCATCATATGATTTTCTAAGCTTTGCTACCGGTCTACGATGCACGATTAAATTAATCTTCGTGTTGTCGTTATTCCAGAGCCAATAGTTAGCAAATGCTGATATATTCCTCGGATTATCTTGGTAGCGTGGTTTGATTACGTATTTGCCTACTTTTGAGTACTCTTTGACTAACTCTTTTGTTGAAGTTCCATTAAGTGGATCAACGCCCATGGAGTTGTCGAAGATCTCAGTGTGGGTGTAGTCATACTTGTAGTCGTTAAGGGGATCTGATTCATAGTCGAAGTAAAAGTTATCAACTTCGAAGGGCTCACCTAGTAATCTGTAGATCGTGTCATCTGTTGAGTAATCTGCGTAATCATCAGAGATGCTTACTAAAGTGTTATCTTTAGTATCAAAACATTTAGATACTGAGTTTATTATTAAGGCATTCATGTTAATAAAGTTTTTAGTTTTATTAGCATCATTTAATTTTACAGTTGATACAATTTCAAACTCAGGAATTTCAGCTACTACTCCAAGTTGTCCATTAGATGAATTACCCTTTCCATATAAAGATCCATTTTTCAAATACATCAACATATCATTTTTATAATAAGCCTTAGTATAAGCAATACTATCTATTTCGGCTATGTCTAACATTAACCCACCAAGAGAAGCCGACGCAATATATTGGATTAAAGTTTTTGAACCTACTGACATTGTCAAAGCTCTTTTTTCGATATTAAGAGTGTAACCAACTTGTTTATCTCTAAGGTCAGCACCTCGAAGTTCGGGCATTAAGCTTACTTTTATAACTTTTCCGTTTTCCCCTCGAACTGTAGTAATGGCGTTCCAAAGTTCAATTGCATAACCAGGTACACTGCCACCATAACGCGAACTTCCTCCTGCCGAAGTAGCTCTAGCATCAGATGAACTAATAGACTCTACTTTATCTAAACTGGTGTCTGTTATCACTAAATTTCTTCCAGTGAATGCACCATATGGATTAGGTATCGTAGTGCCTACATAGTAATCATAATATCTCTCTCTTCCATAGTCATTTAAACTCGGAGATGGCGCTACACTAATAATCGTAGGTATACTCTCGTGAGTAATTACCTTTACACCACCGCCGATCATTTCTACTACCAACGCTCCTTTTCCTTCATAAACTTTTGCAATGTTTGATAAGTTTACTCCATGACCAGTCAGAGTATTATTTTCAAATAAAATAGTTGAATTGAGATATCTATACTTTGTTTTCTGATAATTATTATTATCATCTGCGTTCATAACGTAATAGTAATTTTCAGTCAAATAATATCCACTTGGAGCAGGTACTTTAAGTGGATCACCTTTTACCATTTCACTACTTTCTGCACTATTAAACAAATTCTTTTTAGTTTGATCGGTAACTTCAACTGGAAATGTTTTTTGATTTGTCAGCGTGGAGTTTCCAATTTCAAAGTATTTACCATTATCAGTTTTCAAAATTATAGATGTTTCTGTAAATCTAAGGTCAGTATATTTATAGCCTAGTGCGTTTTGTTCTTTTGCAATTTCGGGAACAGAATATCTTATTATAAAACCTTCATCTTTTAGATACTTTATAAACGTATCATCAAATGATTTTGTTGTATCAATATCATTTGTAAGTATAACTAAATACTTATCAGAATTTTCATCAAAATTCATTTCCTTTATCTTCTCAACATCAATAGAAACTAGGTCTTCAAGCTTTGTACCAACTTGATCTCCTTTTCTAAATTCTTTATCTACCGACGCAGCTGTTCTTCTAAGTGTTGCACCATCATAGTTCATCGTTCCCATATCTACAACACCACTGTTTCCCCACATTGAATTAGTAAATATACTTAGGGTTTGGGGAAACTCAACTCTTGTACGCTTAACATTTGGTTCATCATATATGTCCAATGATCCACCTTTACGCCTTACATAATACTGAGTTGAACTGCTACCAGAAAATTTATAACCAGTAGATTGATTAGCTCCATAAGCTAGCGGATAAGATGGAAGATCTTTTGCTTCATTCTCAGTTTTATTGTAACTTTCAAATATTGCTCCGTAAGTAAGCACGCCCGGTCTAGTTCTTGTTACTCTACCATTTGAAAACGATTCACTTAGGTACTCATCATAATATAAATTAAGAGAAGCATATCTATAGTAGTGAAACACAGGCACTTCAACCTGTCCAACCACCACACTATTACCCTCATCATTCACATTCACCATCTGCGGCACCAAATTAAGCTTCTTCTCCTGCATGTTCTTAGTTAGCAGCATAATATCACTCTCAAGCTCTGCCTTATCGCTCCCTGTGTAATCTGATATTACAATCATATCAACTCTCTTGTTTGCTTTCTCTTCAAGCTTTACAACTGGAGCTACGTTTATAACTTCGGCAAGCTTTAAATCAGAAGGCATATCTGACGTGTCATCCCTTAGTATGTTTGATGGTGATAAAAACCTAAGTATAGTATCCGATGTATAATCTTCCTCAACACTAAGCTTAAACTCATACCTTCCAACGTCTTTAACACGATGCGAAACTTCCTTTTTATCACTCGCATCTAGTAACTGAAACACTTCATCATCAAAAGATCCATCGTTGTTAGCATCATACTTATACCACCAAGTACGCTTATATAGTGAGTCTGCGTCAGGACTATAAGAAGTATCATATAGCCTAATAGTCGCGTAGCCATTATCAAGCGTTTGTCGAAGGTTATATCTAACTGTAGCAAACTGAGCAATTGGCTTTTCATCAGGATAGATTCTTATACCACGCTCTATAGTTTCAACTATAACTAGATCTTCGTCTCCTGGGTAAGTACACTTTGCACGCACTGTTTTCTTGATATTATAGATACCTTCCTCTTTAAACAACACATCAACTTGATTTCCAATATTGTCAGTATCCCATTTGATAGAGTTTTTATCTTGCCCCTCTAGTGGTTCTATAGTCCATGAAGTTTCAAACTTACTACTTGGATAATAGGTTGTACCTCTATCAGCAGTAGAATCTAATGTTATCTTACGATTAACTTTATGAGATCCCTTAAGTACTTCATTATGTTCTATAGGTGATACTACCCTAATATTCATATCATCACTTGCAGACAAATTAGAGTCATCTGTTACTTTAAGTCTTATAGTAGCATTACCCATATCAATTGGTGATCCGTAACCACCAGTCCCTTCATCATTAATATTAATTATTCTAAAGCCACCATAACCATTAAACTCATAATCTGTTATATAGCCATCTTTATCATAAGATTTGAGTCCTGAAAAACTTGTTGTAGACCCTGCTTTCATATAAGCCGAACTAGAAACATGAGTATTTGGTGGCTGAGCTGTTACTGCTGGCTCACCCTTATAAGCCACTTTTCCTACAGTAGAGTGTTCCATCTCAGATGTTACCCCGTATTTATCCTGTATAAATAGCTTAAACTTAAGACTTCCCTCCTCATCCATGTACTTATCTACGTTATTTTTATCTATATCAATTGTCTCTAGCTCACTATGAGATACATAGTCAAAAGAACTAGTCTCATAGTTATATGCAAACCAGTTATAAAACTTAACTTCATTTAGATCATGATCATAAAAGAGACTAGGATCAAGTGTCAACGTCTCACTAAGCCCAAGTCTCTTAATAGTTTCTTTCTCTGTTTCACTGCCCTCTTTTACCACGTCTTTTCCTATAGTAAATACTGAGTCAGTAACCTTTTCTTCTCCCTTAAATATTTCAAAATTTGCTTTTAATTCACCAGTTTCAACGACAACATTAAGTGTGCCTTCTCCTAGTTTTGGGACAACATCTCCAAACACACTTTCCAAGTGTGTTATAGATGAAAGGCTTACAGTATTATTTACTCCGACTTTGTAATCGCTACGTTTAAGTGTTATATCAAATATATATTGGAAAGAATCTGTAGCCCCTACATACTCAGCTACTTTATCCTGACCCATAAATTCTATACGCTGCTTGTCTTCTATATAAAGCTCTCCAACTTTAGCAAGTGTGCTAGAAAAGTCAATACTCGTAGTAACAAGGACGCGCGCCGTGATGCTTTCTTCATCTGTAAATCTATACACATCACGATCTGGCTTAATAGTCGTAATGTATCTATCACCAATATTCATAGCTCCAACTATAAAACTGTCATAGTAAGAACCCTTAGAGGTGCTGTGCATCAGCATGACAGAACCCTCGTTGTTAAGAGTTGGTGGTGAACCAATTTGTGAATATTGTTGTAAGCCTTCTAAATCACTAGGTGATACTTTGCTCCGTAATATGTCTTTTATAGATACGTTAGATCCATCTATAAGAAGTTCTTTTGCGGAAGTGCCTATGGGGTCGTATAGGTTTGCGGTAAATAGGTGATTGTTTTGGATGTCTCTTACATCCAAATAGCCATTTCGATTTTCATTAAATTGTTGCCAATTCTTAAGTCTCAAATCATTACTTGAAGTAACATCATTATCAAAGTATGGATTTGTTACTTCGGTAATTCCGTCTTTTGTAAAACCTAGATATCTCAATTGCTTATTTTTTATATCTCCGAAGCCTTTGTAGTTACCAGTGTTTTTTACCGAATCAACATATACGACAAGTTTATAATCACGTAATATGCTAAATGATATTTCTTTGTTATTATCAGTTTCATATACTTTGCTATAATGCTTTCTAACAATTGTAATTGCATCTTGATCACTTTTACCAACAAGTAGCGTTGATACATCAGTGTTTAAATCTGCAAATGATATTCCTCCAAAATTAAAAAAAGATGCTAGCAGAAAAACTGCTAACATCAATGATATAACTCTATTTATGTTTTTTATTTTTATCTTCATAGGATTCTCCTTTTTACTCTATCTCTGTTATAAAATAAGGCTTTCCTCTACTCCAGTTATCATTGTGTATTTTAAATCCACTTATTTCTAACTGTGTATAGTTTTCATAACCTCTTGTTGCAAACTGTTTAAGTCTTTCCTGTATCATATAGTTTAGTATTGGCTCTGATTTTTCTTTAGAACCATAAAGTATCTCTCCAGTTCCGAACATTATCTCTCTATACGGCTCCATGATGTATTGATTATCTTCCAATACTTCGCCACGTTTCACACCATCTAAGTAATTAAAATCAGATGGAAAACCTCTTTCATCAAACATTTTTCCTATTATCCATATAGCTCCTGCATCTTGAACATTCCAAGTATCTATATTACTTCTAAATCTTGCAGACATATATTCTTTAGGATGAAGTGGTAAATCTATAGCCAAGTAAGCTGAATCCGCTCCCATATGTCGAGGTGAAAAGTCTATTCTAATTAGATCGGTTAATTCATCTTCATTTGTAGGTTGCCAGTGTTCCACTCTTGCATATCTGTTAGTTTCATATGCTCTCTGAACATAGTACTTTATAAGTTTAAGTAGTCTTTTGTTCTGAACTTCATCTTCTACAGTTATAATTTTAGGTTCTACAAAGAACTCTGAGTGAACTTTTAACTTTCCATCTTCAAAGTAATAATCACCTGAGTTTTCACTACAGTTAGTTACTTTATACATGGTATTAACATCTTTAATTTTTTCTAAAAACCACTCATCAGTCCATGAACCATCTGCGTTATAGTCTGGTATATCAGTTACAAGAGGTGCTATAACTTTATCACCTAGATAGTCGTTAACTCTTGATATCATCGTTGAGGCTTCACCTCTAGTTGCTCCTTTAAATGGTCTAAAAGTATTATCATCGTATCCTGTTACGATTCCAGCATTTGATACTTTGTATATATCAGTTCTATATAATCTGAATGTGCCACCATCTTCAAAAGCAGTTGACTCCCACTCTGTTAAATTCAGCGAACGACTAATCATGCGTGCCATCTCTGCTCTTGTAATCATCTTGTTGTAGTCGGTGATTTCTCCACCTTGGATGATACCAAGTTCTCTTGCTCCACTGATATACTGGTTGTACCAATTTGAGCCTTTAGCTCCTAGCTCTATCTGATTATTTACCATAAGTAGTTTTGTGAACTCCGCTACTGTGATACCGTTATCAGGTTTAAAAGTTCCGTCTGCGTATCCGTTGATAACATTTTTATCTATAAGTGACCGAACATACTTGTATGACCAGTGAGTTGTAAGGTCATTGAAAGACTCATTCATTTCTTCAGTTAAACTATTAATTACGTTAGTTATCTTCTCTGCTGAGCTTTCAACTTTTGTTAGTATATTAGTATCTTTAGTTTCAATATCTGTTGTATCTGCAAATGTAAGTGCCGAAGATGTCATTAGTGTAAGCACTAAAGAAACTGTTAATACTTTTGTAAATAGCTTTTTCATAAGGGGATCATCCTTTCTGATTTAATATAATTTATCGGTTAATTTATTAATTACAATTATGGTTATAGTTTATCACCTCGTTTCTAGTTTTTGGGAAT
>JBARWW010000044.1:0-10626 GCA_049647005.1 Acidaminobacteraceae bacterium
AACTCAAACAGCTCACTTTTACGTCTATCCAATCTATTATTTGCAAACATATTAAACTCTTTTTTCTCATTGAACGACAAGAAATTCTCTATACTCAATCTAATCAACATAAAATTCACTCCTTAAAGAGATTTTTTCTCTTGAGTTTATTATACCTTTAAAATTGCTAAATGCGCAACATTATAATTTATATCTAAAACAAAAAATATGATATATAATCTTCTATTAAGTATAAATGATTATATTTGTTCCTTATTTGCAATCTTCATTCATTTTCTTATACATATTTACACCAATAAAATTCATAAATTCAATTGTAGATTTAAATGCTTCCTCGGCTTCAATAATACCGTAATTATTTTTGCCACTATGAATTATTTCATTTCTCCTTTTGTATGCTTTATTATTCCAATTTTCAAATTCTATCGTTTTTTTTGTTTCTAATTTAATAATATTTACAAAATAATTATTTAAAATATCTTTCTTAACATTACTATTTGAAATAGCTTTGATGTAGTTAATTTTGCATTTTTTTTCAAATGGTGATTCCAACGCTAGAATATTTTTTTTAAAGCAATATTTTTGAAATATGAATTTTAAATAGGTTTCGAATGCGGTTTCTATCAATACTATGCTCATACTATAATCTTTTTTAACAAACGCTTGTTCACGAGCATCAACTATTAATTTTTCGTAAACTTCAATTTTCTTATCCTTCAAGAGATTATTTGCAAATATATTAAGTATTTCATCTCCAACTTCAATACTATTAAAAAATCCTTGTCGATTTTTTTCGTTTACCCTAAAAGCAAATTGTTGAAAATTGCATTCATCATCATATTCACTTAATTTATTATCTATACATTGTGATAATTGAACAAAAGGAGAAATTAAATTTTTGGCATTCGGAATGTTTCCAATTTGAGAAGATAACCTGTAAACATCAATAAAGTTATGCAATATATTCATACTTATATTTACACACTCTTCATGTCTTTCCTGATGAGTAAAGGTATTTTCTTCATCATCAAACATAACTAAAATAATATTTGCAGTATCATGCTCAATATAACCGTATTTAAATATATCAGCTTGATTAAAGTATATTTCTTGGCTTATTCTTTTTTCTTCTTTATTATTAAATAACCAAAACTCACTTCTTATAGTTTCAGGGTCATTCCATTCATCAAGCAATTCACCGAATGATTGCTTTGTTCTGACATTTTTTTTGTTGACAGCAACACAATATTTTCTATCATTCAATTTGCCCATAAATGCTAAGTTATCTGGAATTAATAAATTACTCTTAATAAAAAATCTACATCCGATAATTCCCATTTCATCCTCCTTAATATCTTAAAAAATAGTTTCCTAAATAGAAAAAAACAACTCAACTCTAATACTTTATATTAAACCTGAATTAGTTTCTTTTATTTATACTACATCTTATATAACTCATTTAGAGTCAAAAGCCTCAATTTCATTTTAACTCCATTCCATATCAATCGCAACCAGTAAATCCCAAAATAATATTTTCGACCCAATAGTAATCTTTATATTTATAAACAAAAAAAACCACCCAAAAGGGTGGCACACGGCATAATCCGTAAGTTGCTTACTTACAAAGCTAAGCGTTCCAAAAAGAGACGTACATATTTTAATTGCTTTCATAACACAGAAAACAATTTGTCATAATAAATTTGATATATTTCTATTTGCTTAGGCAGTTTTTTGGGACAAAAAAACCAACCTAAGCAGGTTGGTTGTCAATTCATATCAAAAATAAGAATTTTTCAACTCCTCCTCACCGAAGAATTTGTGTCACAATATTAGGCAGGTCTCCTGACTTATGCTTCAATTTACTCCCTTACCTTCCCGAAATTAATCAGTGGTTATAAACAAGGTTTCATCTGCAATTACAGTAGCGGTGGCTGTAGAGGAATTAAACCTCTTTCCCTATTAATCTATCTAAGAACCTATATCGCATTTATTAGACTATCTAAATGATAACAAATTTTCACAGATAATTCAACACATTAATTAATAAACTCTCGTAATTTAACTCATCACTAAAATTCTTTTTATTTTTTGCGTTTGAAAATGATTTGTAGTGGTATTAATTAAAAAGTATACACGGTTATATATTAATCTTGATTATGCATTTGAGTTAGTTTTAGGATAGAAGGAGGAATACACATATGTTCAAAAAGGTATTATTGCCAGTGGCCGGTTCAGTAATCAACAAGAAAACTTGGAATTATGATAAACATTTGATTTAGAATGAAGGATCACACATTGATATATTATATGTTAATGAAGATATTTGGATGGACACTGAAAAAACTCAGTGCAAAGATGGTGTATGCATGGGAATCAATATTTTTGATAGCTGTGATTCTCATATACAAGACATAAATGACCCACATAAGAAAAAGAAAGATAATATCATCTGTGAAATAAAAAAGAATGTTCAAGATTTTTTTAGAGATAATACTCAAAATATCTCAATGAAAATTATCAACGGCAATCCTGCACACCAAATTATGGCTGTATCAAAAGATCAAGGCTTTGATTTAATCATAATGTCTACGCATACTGTAGGTGCAATGAAAAAATTCACTTTAGGTAGTGTTACAAATAAAGTTGTTTATAACTCTGAGATTCCAGTTTTGCTTATAAGATAAATTAGTCTATGTATAGAGAGGCAGGAGTAGTGGTTAACTTAAGCACTACTCCGAGACTCTTAAATACAGGTACTGCGCCATACCTGCCTTCTAAGTATGCCTTATCAATTTTTATTATCTTCATTTGTTCTACAATACAAATCCTTTATTTCTCTATTTATATATTTAGCGAATCTTCTATTTGCTTTAATGCTTTTTTCAGAGTAGATCTTGGACAGGCAACATTCATGCGAAGGTAACCCTCACCTCCAATACCAAAATCAAACCCCTTACTCAGTGCAACTTTTGCTTTTTCTATCATAAGTTTGCTAAGCGCCTGATCATCTAATCCAAGACTGCTAAAATCTATCCATAAAAGATAAGTTGCTTCAGGTTTAGTCATCTTAAGTTGTGGTAAATTTTCTTCTATATAACTTATAACATATTCAATGTTTTCTTCAAGATATGAAAGTAATTGATTAAGCCAATTCTCACCATCTCTATACGCCGACTCAGTTGCTACTAAACTAAATGAGTTATTACGTTTAAGATCAATTTTACCTAATGCTTTTTCTAAAATAGCTTTATCAATTGGGTTTTTACATATTGCATATGAAGTTTGAAGACCAGCCAAGTTGAAAGTCTTACTTGGAGCCATTAGTGTAATCGTATTTTTTTCAAACTCTAAGTTTATAGATGCAATTGGTATATGTTTATTTGCTTTAAATACTAGATCACTATGAATTTCATCAGAAATTATACGTACATCATGTTTTACACATATATCTCCAAGTTTTATTAACTCCTCTTTAGTCCATACGCGGCCTACTGGATTGTGTGGATTACATAAGATAAGTAATGGTGGTTTTTCCTCTATAATTATCCTTTCTAGATCCTCATAGTCCATAACAAACTTTCCTGAGTCATCTTTTTTAAGTGCATTAACAGCTACACGTCTATCATTTTCTAATATTTTATTTGCAAATGGATAGTAAACAGGTTGCTGGATTATAATATAATCGCCAGGCTTTGATAACTCTTGAATTAAAAAATTCATAGAACACATAACACCTGGACTAAAGATTAATGAATTAACGTCTACTTTCCAATCGTATTTTCCTAAAAGCCACTTTCTAATCTCTTCGTAGTAACTCTTTGGTCTATAAATATAGCCATATATAGCGTGCTCAGCATAATCACGTATACTATTTGTAATTGGATTTGCCACCTTAAAGTCCATATCAGCTATCCAAAGTGGTATTAGATCATTAGTTCCAAAAGCACCTTCCATCTCTAAGTACTTAGTGGCATATTTGCTTTTTCTATCTATTACAGCATTAAAATCATAAACTGTACTATCTTTACTATTTTCACTCATCAGATTTTCTCCTAATCACTTTTACTTTATATTATCAAAAGCAGTTTTAAGATCTAATATTAGATCATCTATATGTTCTATACCCACTGAAAGTCGTAAAAGAGTATCAGAAATACCAAGTTTATTTCTAAAATCTTCTGGAAGCTCCGCATGAGTCTGTGTACAGGGATAAGTAATTAAACTCTCAACTCCGCCTAAACTCTCAGCAAATTTAATAAGACTTACACCATTTATAACTTCTTTAGTTGAATCTATATCTATCATTTCAAAAGATAACATTGCACCATATCCTTTTGCTTGTCTAGACTGAAGTTCAAATCCTTTACTAGATGAAAGACCTGGATAATAAACGCTTTTAACAAGCTTGTTAACTTCAAGCCACTTAGCAATACTAAGCGCATTTTCCATCTGCCTTTCCATTCTAAGTGATAAAGTCTTGATTCCTCGTATTAACAACCAGCAATCCTGAGGTCCTAGTATTGCTCCAGTAGCATTTTGAATTTGATAAAGTTTCTCACTTAACTTCTCACCCTTGGTAACTACAAGACCTGCCACAACATCATTATGCCCACCTAAGTACTTGCTAGCACTATGGATTACTATATCTGCACCCAAATTTAAAGGTTTTTGAAGAAATGGCGTCATAAAAGTATTATCTACAACAGTTAAAATACCACGCTCTTTAGCTAGTGATGAAATAGCATCAATATCTGCTATCTTAAGTAGTGGATTAGTCGGACTCTCAACAAGTATCGCTTTCGTATTAAGTCTGATTGCATCCCTAACATCACGAGTTGAACTCGTATCTACAAAAGTAACTTCAAAGCCAAATGGAGCAAATATCTCGTTTAAAACTCTATATGTTCCACCATACGAATCCTCAGTAACTACAAAATGATCTCCCGATTTAAATAGAGTTAACACTGCAACTACCGCTGCCATACCTGATGCAAAAGCAAAGCCAGCGTCTGCTTCTTCAAGTTCTTTTATACCATCCTCAAGAGCTTTTCTAGTTGGATTAGCCGATCTTGAATAATCATATCCTGTAGATTCGCCTACACATGGATGTTCAAAAGTTGCTACTTGATATATAGGTGTTGTGATTGACCCTGTATGTGGGTCTTTACCTACACCTATATGTGTTAATTTTGTTTCTATCTTCATCTTTATTCCCCCTTAAATTCATACAACAATTTTATTTTTAATAATAATACGTAAGTAAAACACTCACCCACAATTTTTTTAAAAAAAAAGCTTCTCCCAAAAGATAGGGAGAAGCATATACTCTTCTACTCTCATCTTTCAGTCTATGACTGACGGATTTAGCACCTTGCAAAAGCAGGTTGCTGAGATGTTATCGGGCCGTGTCCCTACATCTCTCATGATAAGTTTTCGTATTCAATTTTCCATTAATAACTTTGAGACTTATTGTACTTAAGTATAGCTCTCTTGTCAATCTGTTTTTATATTAGCAAAATCAAATGCTAAATAGTATACTCTACGTTCTCAGTTATCTTAACTTTTTCCCAAGCTCTTTCATGATAGTAATACATGGCCATTTTTATAAACAACTCGAAGAAAGCTACTTTACCTGCTGTTTCCAACTCACCACTCATAATAAAAACTAATATAAGAGTCGTTAGTGTTGCCGTAATTCGCCAAGTTATAGACTTTATTAGACTCTTCTTTTTACTACTCATAAACCCCACTCTCCTATACGCTAAATATGCGTCTTTCATTTCTTAACCATCCTAATATTTGAGAAATCATATCACCTTCTGACTCTTCCTTTGATGTGAATCTTATATCAGCATGATAATCTAAATTATTATCAAATTGTACAGTTAAACTATCAGAAATCAAGTATTCTGGTAATTGGTCTTTAAATAAATATAGGTCTTCAACATTAATAATTGCGATCTGTCCAGTTTCTAATATTAGTTGACTCCATTCAGATGCTTTTGATATTGTAAGATTTTCATTTGGACTAATAAAGTACGCTTGTCTACCTTGTTTAAACAACCTTTCCTCAAGTTTATATCCTAAACTTACAATACGATTATCCGCCTTAGCATTTAGTAAAATTAGTGTGGGTATCTGACTAAGACGCTCTGCTCTCATTTTTTTAGAAATAACTCGTGTTACATCAAAAGTTGAAATAACTTTGTTTTCTATTCGACTTTGTTTTGTTAAGTCTTCAAGATTATCCGTAATAATACCACCACCAGCTATTTCATAGTCATCAACAATAACAAAACGACTTGTAGCAGAAAGATGGTCTGCTAAATCAAATGCAATAGGCTTTTGAGTTTTAACAATTACCTGTGCAACTTCATGTTTTTCAACCTGAGACTTTATTTTCGAGTCCAAATTAGAGGCATTTATAACTTTTACAATTTCCTCAATACTTCCTTTTACTTTTGCAGTTCCTACTTTAAAAATATATTCTTTATTTTTAACTAAAGCTTTCTTGCCAAGCCAGAAAATATTTCCTTTAAATTGCTGCGAAAAATTTGGTTCTTTCTCGCCTACACGTGCAACTACTTCCCCTCTCTTCACATAAATTTGTTCTTCTAATGTAAATCCAGTTGCATATCCTGATGTAACTTTAGTCTCTTCTTTTTTATTGAATCCTTCAATACTTTTTACACGGCTTTTCTTTAAGGATGGGTAAAATACGACTTCATCACCAATATTCAGAGTTCCCGAATCAATGCTTCCTGCAACGATCCTACGATCATCACCATTTTTTGTAAACTTATATATACCTTGTACAGGCATTCTAAAAGCTTGGTAATCACCCTTTTGTTCATTTGTAAAACCATCTAACATCTCTAAAATGGATGGACCCTTATACCACTTCGTTTCTTTAGATTTTCCAACAATATTTACTCCAAAGAATCCACTAACAGGAACAAATCCTGTCGGATTAATATTTATTTTTTCTAAAAATCCGCTGTATTCCTTAACAATATTTGTGTATACCTCTTCACTGTAATCAACTAAATCCATTTTATTGATCACCACTGCAACTTTTTTAATACCTAACATAGAAAGTAAGTATCCATGACGTCGAGAATTTTCCTGAATACCTTCATGTGCGTCAATAACTAGTAGAGCAACTTCAGCACGTGAAGCACCAGTAACCATGTTTTTAAGGAATTCAATATGCCCTGGCGCATCAATAATAATATAATCTCGCTTATCTGTTTTAAAAAAACATCTTGCAGCATCAATAGTTATACCCTGTTCCTGCTCATCTTTTAGTGCATCTAGTAAAAATGCATATTCAAATGGCTTTGAATTACGTTTACAACGCTCTTTTACCGCTTCAAGTTTACCTTCTGGAAGTGAATTTGTATCTGCCATAAGCCTTCCAATAATAGTACTCTTACCATGATCCACATGACCAACAATAACAATGTTCATATCTTGACGATTATATTTTTCCATAATAACTCCCCCTACATATATCCATCTCTACGAAGATCTTCAAGTCCGCCACCATCTTCTTTATCCTGTGCACGACCTGATCTCTCTGCTATATTTGCAAACTTGCCTGATTTTAACTCTTCTATTATCTCTTCTACGTTAGTTGAATTTGACTCTACGGCTTGTGTACATGGGAAACACCCAAGAGATCTATATCGAGTTCCACTTCCCCTATCAAAATATAGTGATACAACTGGTATTTTTTCACGCTCAATGTACTCCCATATATTAAGTTCAGTCCAATCTAGCAATGGGTGTATACGCACGTGTGTACCTGGTGCAAAATCCGTTTTATATTGATTCCAGAATTCTGGAGGTTGATCTCCAACATCCCAGTCATTATTATTATCACGTGGCGAAAAATAACGTTCCTTAGATCTACTCCCCTCTTCATCTGCTCTTACACCAACAATTACACCTGTATAGGGTTCTTTATTTTGATCAAGTTCATATCTACCAGTAACATGATTAATACGATATCTATTCCAGTTTCCATTCAAAGTATTTTTTAGTGCATCAGATTTAAGGTTTTTACAGCAATTTAACCTAGTAACATTCCCATCAGGAAAAGTCGCTTTGTCCTTAATCGCTTGATTGTTCTCTCCATAGATCATATCTAGTTGCCACTCAATCGCCAATTTATCACGATACTCTATCATTTCTGGAATTTTATAATGCGTGTCTATATGAACAAGAGGTATTGGAACATGACCGAAAAACGCTTTACGCGCTAACCATAGTAGCACTGTACTGTCTTTTCCAATTGACCAAAGCATTCCTAATTCCTTAAACTCATGATAAGCCTCCCTTAATATATGAATACTTTCACTCTCTAATTTATCTAAATAATCCATAATATCCCTCTCTTTTTTAAAAAATATAACATTCTCTTATGAAATGAGAATGTAAATGCCTCATATTATGTCTACAATAATTTACTACTAATGTCGTTTAAAACATAAAATCCTATTTCATTTAGTGGATTTTCCCGATTATACTTAAAACGCTTATTATCCAGTCGTAAAAATATACCGCCTGCTTCTTCAACAATAATCTGTTGAGCTGCAATGTCCCATTCATACGTTGGACCAAATCTATAATATATTTCAGCGTCTCCTTTAGCTATACGACAACCTTTTAGAGAACTTCCAATTGCCTCAACATAGCTGATTCGATGTTCATTTTCTTTTATCAACATCTTTTCTTTAGATGTTTGATGCGATCGACTAATCAATAGTTTGAAATCATCTGATTTATCGCTTACATTAATTTTTCCCGTTCCATAAGAATCTTTATAAAAGGCTCCACTAGATTTATGTGCGTAGTATAACTCCTTAAGAGCAGGCGTATAAATTACACCAAGTAGAGGTTCACCATTTTTAACTAGCGCAATATTTACAGTAAATTCATCATTTCTTTTAATGAACTCCTTTGTTCCATCAAGCGGATCAACAATCCAACAATATTTATTTGATTTACGTTTGCCATCATCCTTAGATTCCTCTGATAAAACACTATAACTTGGAAAGTTTTTATTTAATCCGTTAACTATAATTTCATTTGCGTTTTTATCTGCAATAGTTAAAGGTGTACTATCTTCTTTAACTTCGAATTCGAAATCAGAGTTATATATTTTTAATATTTCTTCTCCCGCTTCTAGTGCTAGATTAATGGCTATATCTAGTTCCTTTTTATATTTCATACTATTCTCCTCACTAGTATTTATTGGCATCTCTACGAAAAGTCCGTATGACTTTAACATCACCATTTGCTTTTGTAATTTTCCAGTCTACTTGATCTTCATTTGCCTTAAGCGTCATCTTTGAGCCATTTGTACCTTGCTCCTTAGTAAGTGAGAATTCTATTGCTTCATAGGGGCAAACTTTTAAACAGGCAGTACAACCCCAACAATAATGAGGATAAAGTATCTTAATTTTATCATTTTCCATATCTATTAGATTACCCGGACAAATGAAAGTACATTTTTTACACTTTCTACATTTATCCTGATTAATACGAATGCTCATATACTTCATCCTTTTTTATAATTTTTCTATAGATTACATTGAATTTACCATCTCTGTAGCTAGAATTAATATATTTAAAATAATTTTCGTCGTCCTTTAGCGGATAATCTATATTTTCTTGGTAACAATTCCACCTTGTTTCTTTTCTAACTCCAAGGTGAGTAATCACGGTTTGAGCTACCCACAATCTATCTTTTAGCTCATGAATCAGTACAAATTCTCTACCATTAGATGCCTTTAAGTTTTCGCACTGAATAATTAGTTTCTTAATTCCAACTTCTGCTTTGTTAAGAGAATGGATTGTATATTCATAAAATGTACTAATTCCGCCTGCGTAGCGATCCATAATTTCCTGCATCTCCAATTCAAGGCTTTCTATAGCATGAAGTGTTTTAGATGTTCTACTTTCTATAAAGCGATCTCTTGAATTTTCAAGTATTTTTTTTATAATATCTCTTGGAAGCTTAATTAAAACTTCTTTGTCAATTGACTCAAGAATCTTCTTAGAAGCTATTGCCGCTTCAGCAAAACATCCTGTAACATATTTTTTTGGACTTCCACCAGCCACATCACCAATCGCATATAACCCCTTTAGTGTTGTCTGTCTACTATTATCTACCCAATATCCCGCAGCGCCGTGACCACCCACGATATAAGGTTCAGTTCCACATATAATTACAGCTTCTTTAGAGGGCATTTGATTTTTATCAATCCAAGCAAGAGTTTGAACAGGCGCCATATTTAAATATGCTTTCATAAGTTCACTTTCTTTATCGCCTGTAAGCCTTCTTGTATCTAGTGAACACGGTCCATTTCCAATTCGCTCTTCAGTAATTGTAGCTTTTAGACGATTAATAGTTGTTGCTTCCCCATATTTACTTAGGTACTCCTCTCCATATCTATTTATATGAGGCATGTGAACACCTTGAGCAATAGTCCCAGTTGGAGCAATAGTGCCTTTAATTCTAAGTGCTATAAAACGCATTTCAAATGTCGTCATTTCAGCTCCAGCGCGTACTCCCATAGCATATCCTGCTCCCGTATTCAATGGGCTGTACCACATCTT
>JBARWW010000045.1:0-3313 GCA_049647005.1 Acidaminobacteraceae bacterium
CTATTAACTACTCTCCGGTCCGTAAATCATATACATATAGTTTACCCTTTTTTCTAGCTTCTAGTATATTAAGCTTCTTTTACTGATTAATTTATTATCGATTTTGTTTTATAAATGCACCAAATTGCCTGCATTCATAATCAGTCATAGGTATTTACTCGCTTATTAATAGTATTCGTGAGCATTCTTTAAAAAAGTGGGGTAGAATAAAAGAAACTAAATTTATTTTACAAAAACTTTTTTACTTTTTTGTCCATTTATTTAGTATAATGATGACGGACACATACTTGTCCATATATTACGGAGGATTTTTTATGAAAAAATACTTTATCACTATAATCATAATACTTGCGAGTGTTACATCTATATATGCATATAACGAATTTTTAAATTCAGATATATCTATGAATAAAATTACTCAAATCAATATTTATTATAAAGATCAGTTGAAGGATTCTTATAATCCAACTAAAGATGATTCTGGTAATTACGACGCAGAGTATACAAGTTTACTTAAGACACTAAATAGTATGAATAGAATTGATTCACCTACTCTATCTAATTCTAATTATAAGATAGATATAATTGGAGGTGATGATTTAGCCTCTTATGTATTTTACATTGATAAAAAAGCTTTAAAAGTTCATGTATCATTTAATGATGAAATATACTTGGTATCAGAAGATATGAATGAATATATTTTTAATTCTGATTTTTTTAGTGAAATATACTATGAGGATTTATTGGAGACCACTAGTTTAAAATTAGGCGAGACTCTTTTATTTCCAAATACAAGAGGCCAACTAACTTACACAACACTTTTGGGAGTAGAAAAAAGTAAGATTATTGAACTTAGTTCAAATAGCATGATTACAAGAATTGAGTATTCTAAAAATTTAAATGACATAAAAATGTCCTTTTTGCATGTTCCAGAAAGTATAACAATAAGAGCCTTTGACACTGATATTCTTCTAAGTGAGAGTACGGTTAATATAGATGAATTTGCTCCTATAAAAAGAAATGGTATTACTACGTATAAAGTTAAGGCCTCTTGGGAAAATAACGATAGTGTTAGTTTTAAAGGCGATTTAACTTATACATTTGATATTGATGTTGATCTTTCGCCTGAGTTTGAACTTGTAGCTAACAACAAAGGTGCAGGAGAATTTTTCGTAGTAAAAGGTTTGTACTTTAATGACAAGGAAAAGCCAGTTGTTGAGTCAGAATTTATAAGAAATAAACAATTTGAAAAAATTGGAGATGAGTACCTGCTTATCATTCCACTAAACTACTACCAAAAACAAGCAAGTTATGATATTGATTTGTATGTAGCAACTGATGGTGAAAATACGCTTATTGACACTAAAAAATTGATTGTTGAGAATAGAAAGTTTACATCACAAAGTTTAACTATGGATAAGTCTACAGTTGCAGCTACAAGTACTGATAATGCATATGCAGAATTTGCAAAGTACTTTACACCATCTAGAGAGAAAAGTAATCCAAAAGCATACTTTGATGAATCATTTATGCTTCCTATTGACGGAAGAATTTCAACTCAGTTTGGTATGATGAGATATGTAAATGGTTCCCTTACTTCTTATAGACATTCTGGAATTGATATAGCTGTTCCAAGAGGAACACCAGTACCTGCAACAAACACTGGAAAAATAGTTCTTGCCCGCATGCTTATATTAACTGGAAACACTGTAGTAATAGATCATGGTGTTGGGATTTTTAGCGTTTACTATCATATGGATACACTTAATGTGTCAAAAGATGATATGGTGAAAAAAGCAGATATAATCGGTACAGTTGGTAGCACAGGCAGATCTACTGGGCCACATCTTCATTTTACAACTTCATTTTATAAAACAAATATGAACCCTAACTTTTTAATTAATTTATCAAGTGAAGAACTTCAAAATATAATAGAATAGAATAGAATTTTTAAGCAATTTTTAAAAATTTAGGCTATAACTTATCATGAAGCGTTATAGCCTAAATTATAATTTTGCGAGCGCTATTATTATATAATTGCAACTAAGTTTTTATTACGCCACTACAATGATTAATCAAATAAAAAAAGCTGCCAAAACCTAATTTTTTTAGGATTTTAGCAGCTTGATCATTTTTTATTTTATTATAACTTTTTCGCCTTCAAGTACAAACTTTATAACTTGTTTTTTTAGTAGTTCACCTTTGATATATTTTTCAGCAATTTCATCTTCGATAAACTTTTGAATTACACGTCTAAGAGGTCTTGCACCAAATTCATAATCATAACCTTTATCAAGAAGGAAATCTTTTACTTCGTCTGTAACTTCAAGTTTCATATCTTTTTCATTTACTTCGTCTTCTACTTCGTTAAGTAAAAGCTCTATAATTTCTCTAAGTTCAACTTTGTCTAAGTGTTTAAATACAACTATTTCATCTATTCTATTTAAAAACTCTGGTCTAAAGATCTTATTAAGTTCATCATGAACCTTAGATTCTAGTTTTTCATATGTTGAGCTCTCAAATCCTATACCATTAGACTTTATATTTGTTCCTGCGTTTGAAGTCATTATAATAACTGCATTGTCAAAGTATACCGTTCTTCCTTGACTATCAGTAAGTCTTCCATCTTCAAGAATTTGAAGTAACATATTAAATATATCTGGATGTGCTTTTTCAATCTCATCCATTAAAATTACTGAATATGGTCTTCTTCTGATTTTTTCAGTTAATTGTCCACCACTATCATATCCAACATATCCTGGTGGTGCTCCGATCATCTTAGAAACAGTATGTTTTTCCATATATTCGGACATATCCATTCTGATAATAGCATCTTCACTACCAAATAACTCATGTGCTAATGTTTTTGCAAGTTCCGTCTTACCAACTCCAGTTGGTCCAACAAATATAAATGAAGATGGTTTTTTTCTTTTCTTAAATCCAGATCTGCTTCTTCGAATAGCCTTAGAAAGTGCATCTACAGCTTTATCTTGGCTTATAACGCGTTTATGGAGTCTATTTTCCAAATTAATTAGCTTAAGTGCCTCTTCTTCTGTTATCTTTTGAACTGGTATCTTAGTCCATGCTTCTATAACATAAGCAACATCTTCTATAGTAATCTTAGAATTATCACCATCTGCTTCATATTTATCAATTTTAACTTGTAGTCTTAATTGCTCCGTTTTAATCTCAGCAGCGTGTTCAAATCTCTCAAACTTAAGTGCCTCTTCCCTCTCACTCTCTAGCTTTTCAATTTCTTCTGCTAATGATTTAATTTCAACTAAGCCTTTATTTTTTAGATTAACTCTAGATC
>JBARWW010000046.1:0-5368 GCA_049647005.1 Acidaminobacteraceae bacterium
TTGATACTCTATTTATATAGGATTCAATTTTACTTTCATCACTATTTTCTTCAAGATAAATCATAACTAATGATGACGACGCTATTAATCGCTCATTGATTCCATTTATATAATTTTTCTTTAATAGATCATTTGCAAATAATCCTACAGTTAAAACTCCAACAAATACTAATGCAATTAAGAGTAAATTTAATTTACGCTGCATAAGTCCTCCTATATTTTACTTGACTTTGTATCCTACTCCACGAACGGTTTCTATAATTTTACCATTTTCTTCATCATCAATCTTAGATCTTAAGTGTCTTATATGAACATCAACAGTCCTAGTTTCTCCAAAGTAATCATATCCCCATATTTCATCTAAAAGAAAGTTTCGCGATAAAACTTTCCCTCTATTTTGGGCAAGCATACGAAGCAAATCATATTCTTTAAGTGTTAATGCATACACTTTATCATCTCTTGAAACTTCATGTTTCTCATCGTCTATAATAAGACCATTTATTTCAAAATGTTTATTGCTATCTAAATCCTTAGTTTTATTATATCTTCTAAGTACTACCTTAACTCTCGCAAGAAGCTCTCTTACACTAAATGGTTTCGTTATATAATCATCTGCTCCAATTTCAAGACCTACAATCTTGTCAGTCTCTGAACTTTTAGCAGTTAGCATTATAATTGGTGTATCACGTAGGCTCTTTGAGTTTTTAATTCTATTTGCTACATCTATACCATCTATAATCGGAAGCATCAGATCTAAAAGTATTAAATCTGGCATTTCTTCAAATGCTTTATTAAGGCCATCTTCTCCGTTGGTTGCAAAAACAACATCGTAACCATTTTCCTCTAGATTAAATTTTATAAGCTCTACTATATTAATTTCATCTTCTACTATTAAAATTTTATTAGCCATATAAACCTCCAAAATATTTTTTCTAAAATAACTCTACTTTTATTATATACTATAACATTCAAATATTAGTATAAAGTAAGTTTGTTAATTCTATGTTAATACTAGGATAAGCTTTAACTTTATTATAACTTACTAAAACATAAAAAACCTCGAGTGATACTTTAATTTCTAGCATCACTCGAGGTTTCATTTCTGTTCTTATTTTATATTTTTTGTAAAGTCTCAAGTGCAAGACCAACCTGATAAACTTGACCTTTTGCATTAAGTATAGATAAAAACTTAAATAACTTTCCATCTTCAATTCTTGCTTTAATAGGAGTTGCTATAAATGATGACTTACCACTTCTCAGTTCACCATAACTTGGGTCAATTGCATATAGATTAAGCCCAATTGCTTGTTCTTCATTACAGTACCTAACAACACCATTTGTATCTGTCACATAAACAACATCAATCGCATATTTTTTAGACATACTTTCCATTTTATCATTAGTTATGTTTACATCACGAAGCTCAATTTCGATTGCTTTAACATCAGCTATCATCTTTCCAGTCATAACTTTGTTAGCTACAAACTGAACTAATTTATCTGAACATAGATTTAAGTTTTCAGTGTAATTTAATAACTTTGAAGACTCAGCGTTTTGAAGCATAATCTGTGAAGCCGCTTCTTGCATTTGAGATGTGATTTCTTCTGAGAATTTTGTAACTTCAATTATCTCTTTAGAAACATTTTTACCTTCTTGATTAACTCTAACTATTACAGTATTCATATCATCTAATAAATTAACACTCTTTTCAAGCGAATCTTTTATTCCATTAAAATCATTAATTGTAGTTTCAATAATTTCATAACCCTCTTCAACATTAACAATATCTTCTTTTACAGCATCATCTATGCTTACAAGTCCAAGTTGAAGTGTTGTTATAACATCTTTAATTTTTGAAGATACTTGATTTGTTTCTTGTGAAAGTTTAGAGACCTCTGTGGCAACAATCGCAAATCCTCGTCCATGTTCTCCAGCACGAGCAGCTTCAATAGAAGCGTTAAGTGCAAGTAGATTTGTTTGTTCTGCAATTTCATTAACCATCTTATTAAGATTAATTACTTCATCTGATTGATTCTTAAGTTCATTTACATCTTTACCAATTTTATAAACCAAGTCTCTAATTTGAGACATATTTGAAAGTATCTTTGCTGTTGAATTAATACCTTCTTTTGTTGCATTTATAGTATCTGTAGTATAACTTACAGTATCATTCATATTTGTTTTAAGAGTGTCTAGTGTTTTAACTATGTCCTCCATCTCATTTTTTGAGTTCTGAAGCATTTCAAATTGTTTTTCACTATTATTACTTGTTATATCAGTGTTAGTGGTAATTTGCTCCATAGTATCATTTATACCATTAACTACTGAAACTAATTTTTCACTAATACCTGTTATCTCTACTGATATATCCACTTGATTTCTGAAATTTCCCTTCATCTCATCAATCACGTCATCGAGCTTATCAAATGTAGAATCAATTCCCCTAAATTCAGAATTGTTTTCTTTAGTCATTAGATCATTTTTACTAATCTTATCTACAAGAGACTCTATCTTTGTCATTGATTTTGAAAGTAATTTGCTTAAAAAGAAAGCTAGCAATACCGTTACAAGCAATGTTATGAAACCACTTATAATTAAATTTCCAAGTAAAAATTGCGCAAGAAAGCCAACAATATTACTAACAATTAGAAGTGCGAACGAAACTAAAAAAAGTCTTTTATGCTTTTCATTCATAGTTATTCCCCCTATATTCAACTATATTTATATAATTGTATATTATATATCTTTAATTATAAAAGCTTTAGTTACATCTTTAATCATATAATAATAACAAATTAATATTTCACAAAACTCTTTATATTGTTATTATACTATGATTTATATTCTAAATCATTATACTTTTAATTATTTTAATAACACCTACATTATTATATCAATAATTTTGCTACTTTTGTTCTATTTTACACTAATATATTGATTTTTTTAAATATATCTAATTGTGTAAATATAACAAACGCCATACTGGGGTAATATGACGTTTAGTATATAAATATTAATTTTTTGTTTAATTTCATTACATATGAATAGGTTTATCTATAGCTCCGTGAGCTGCTTCCATAACTATCTCTGATAATGTTGGATGCGGATGAACTGTTTTTGCTAAATCATGAATAGTACCTTCAAGTTCCATGGTTGCAACAGCTTCTGCAATCATATCGGTTGCATGAGATGCTACTATATGAACTCCCAGAACTTCACCATAAGTTTTGTCCGCAACTAGCTTTACAAATCCAGTGCTCTCGCCCTCAGCAAGCGCTTTTCCATTTGCTGAAAGTGGAAACTTACTAACGATTACATCATATCCTTTTTCAATAGCTTCTTCTTCAGTAAGTCCAACAACTCCAACTTCTGGAGAAGAATATATGCATGATGGGATCTTATTATAATTAATTTTCTCGCTTTCACCCATTATGTGGTTTATGGCAACAATGCCTTCTGCTGAAGCAACATGAGCTAACATATACTTACCATTAACATCACCGATAGCATATATGTGGTCTATATTTGTCTGCATATGATCATCAACTATGACACCATTTTTATCTGTTTTTAAGTTAAGCTCTTCAAATCCTGATATATTTGGTTTTCTACCTAGACTAACTAGTATCTTTTCAGCAGTTACTTCCTTAGCCTTACCCTTATTTTCAAACTTAACTCTTCCATTACTAATTTCAGTTATAGATGTATCAGTAATTATATTAACTCCTTTTTTACTTAGATGTCTTTGAATTAAATTTCTAACATCTTTATCTAGGAACTTTAGTAACTCGCTTGATCTTTGAATTATAGTAACCTCGCATCCAAGATTATTGTATAGAGTTGCAAACTCAATTGATATAACTCCACCACCTAGTATAATCATTGATTTGGGTACTTTGTCTAGACTAATTGCGCCTGTGCTATCAATTGAATATCCACTCTCTATAGATTCCTTTAGTCCTTTTATTTCTGGATTCATAACACTAGATCCTGTAGCTATAACAAGATTTTTATACTCAAATTTTTTACTATCGACTACAAGTGATGATCTAGTTACCAACTTTGCTACTCCATATATAACATCAACACCATTCTTTTTAAGAAGTCCTTCAACTCCTGTAACAAGTTTATTTACAACCGAATCTTTCCTCTCAAGCATCTTACTCCAATCTATTTTTATACTGCTCTTATCTTCTATCAAAATTCCATATTCATATGAATTAAGCATATTATCATATAATTTTGCTGAATGAAGAAGTGTTTTTGTTGGTATACAACCATAATTGAGGCACACACCACCAACTTTGTCTTTTTCTATAAGAACTACTTTATTGCCTAGCTGTGCGGCTTTTATAGCCGCAACATAACCACCAGGCCCACCACCTATAATTGCAATATCATACATTTTATCACCTCATTAGTAATAATACTGGGTCTCTTAATAATTCCTTTACTTCATTTAAAAATCTACCTGCGTCTGCTCCGTCAATTATACGGTGATCAAATGATAATGAAACTGGCATAATATCTCTTATAACAATCTCACCATCGATTACTTCAGGACTTTTCTTAATTTTACCGATTCCTATAATAGCAGCTTCTGGGAATTTAATTACTGGAACTCCATATGTCGAACCAATCGCGCCATAATTAGTTATAGTAAATGTTCCATTAGACAAATCATCAAGTTTAACAGTCTTATTTCTACAATTTTCTGTTAATAGCTCTAGTCTATCAGCTATATCTATAATGCCTGATTTATCAGCATCTTTAATAACAGGAACCATCAGTCCATCTTTTGTATCAACTGCAATACCTATATTATAAAAATTCTTTCGAATAATTTCATCACTACTTTCATCAAGTGATGAATTCATAACTGGGTACTTTTTAAGAGCTATTGCAATTGCCTTTATAATTATAGGTAGATAGGTAAGTTTTATTCCCTTATCTTTTAATTTTTCTTTTTGAATCTCCCTAAAATTAACAAGTTCTGTAACATCAAACTCATCCATAGCTGACGTGTGAGGTATTGTAAACTTAGAGATTGTCATGTTTTTAGCTACTGTTTTTCTAAGCATAGTCATTGGTATTCGTTCATAATCATAACCATCTAGCTCTTTATCAAAATCATGATATACTTTATCTGTTTTATGACTTGAAGCTTTATTTGAAGCTTTTTCTTTAAGGGATTTGCTAGAACTTACATTAGCCTCACTGTAAGTCTTTATATCTTCTTTCATAACCCTTCCAACTGGACCACTACCAGTTACTAAAGTTATATCTATAGATAAATCTTTAGCCATTTTTCTCGCAACCGGAGTAGCTAATATTTTTCTTTTTAAACCCACAGATTCTTTAGACTCAA
>JBARWW010000047.1:0-3574 GCA_049647005.1 Acidaminobacteraceae bacterium
TTTTTACAGGTATAGCAATCACAATTTGGATCAAGTGGTGAAAAATCATCATAGAATTTTGCATTCTTAATATTTACTTTTCCAACTGAAGTCATTGCTGTACCATTTCTACCTATTCTCGTAGGAAGAACACAGTCAAACATATCTACACCCCTCATAACACCTTCAATTAAATCATCAGGGCTACCAACACCCATAAGGTATCTTGGCTTATCAACTGGCATGAGTGGCGTTGTATATTCAAGAACTTCATTCATAATATCCTTAGGCTCACCAACACTTAGTCCACCTATAGCGTAACCCGGGAAATCAAGTGCTATAATTTCTCTTGCACTCTGCTCTCTTAAATCTTTATACATACCACCCTGAATAATACCAAATAAAGCTTGTGTATCAGGATTCTTATGCGCATCTTTACATCTTTTTGCCCATCTAGTAGTTCTCTCAAGAGATTTTTTAACATAATCATGTTCAGCAGGATAAGGAGCACACTCATCAAAAGCCATCATAATATCAGAACCAAGTGCGTTCTGAATTTCTGTAGCTTTCTCAGGACTTATAAAGTGTTTACTTCCATCTATATGAGATCTAAAGTCAACACCCTTTTCAGTAATTTTTCTAAGAGGTCCTAAACTAAAAACTTGAAATCCACCACTATCAGTAAGAATTGGGCCATCCCAGTTCATAAATTTATGCAGTCCACCAGCTCGTCTAACTAGATCATGACCTGGTCTCATATATAAATGATAAGTATTACTTAATATAATTTGAGCATTTATATCTTTAAGTTCCTCTGGCGTCATAGCTTTAACAGTAGCCTTTGTTCCAACAGGCATAAATATTGGTGTATCAATCACTCCATGCGGTGTAGTCAATTTACCTAGTCTTGCTCCAGACTGCTTACATACTTTTATTAATTCAAATTTAATAGCCATTTTTTCCTCCATACATCTAAATTATTATCATTGCATCTCCAAATGAGAAGAATCTATACTTGTTTTCTACAGCGACTTGATATGCATTTAAAACATTTTCACGAGTTGAGAGTGCACTTACTAGCATAATAAGAGTTGATTCTGGCAAATGAAAATTTGTTATCAATCCATCTATTATCTTAAACTCACAACCAGGATATATAAATATCTCAGTCCAACCACTTCCAGCTTTTACTACACCTTTTTTTCTAGCACAGCTCTCTATTGTTCTAGTCGAAGTAGTTCCAACTGAAACTACTTTTTTTCCATTTGATTTAGCATTATTTATCATCAAAGCAGTCTCTTTTGACATATCGTAATATTCTGAGTGCATCTTGTGATCTAGTATACTATCAACTTTAACTGGCCTAAATGTTCCAAGACCAACATGAAGAGTTACAAAGGCAACATCTATTTTCTTTTCTTTAATCTTAGCAAGAAGTTCATCTGTAAAGTGAAGACCTGCGGTAGGTGCTGCCGCTGATCCAATATACTTTGAGTAAACAGTTTGATATCTCTCCTGATCCTCTAATTTTTCAGTTATATAAGGTGGAAGAGGCATCATGCCCACTTTATCAAGTATCTCTTCGAACACACCATCATAGGTGAATTTTAGCTTTCTTGCACCTTCATCTTCAATACTAAGTACTTCACAAGTCATTAGTCCATCACCAAAAACAAATTTAGCTCCTGGCTTCGCTTTTCTTCCTGGCTTAACTAAAGAAATCCAATTGTCATCTTCATCTCTTTTTAATAAAAGAAACTCAACTGTTGCTCCGGTATCTTTCTTTCCATATATTCTAGCCGGTAAAACTCTAGTATCATTTAGAACTAAAAGATCACCTTCGCCTAGGTGGTCAATCACATCTTTAAACACTTCATGCTTAATTTCACCAGTCTTTTTATCTAAATGCATTAATTTAGAACTAGTTCTATCTTTCAAGGGTACTTGAGCTATTAATTCATCGGGTAAATCAAAGTAAAAATCTGCTTTATTCATACAATCACCATTTTCATTTATTTATGTCTATATCAATAGACTCATCTACTCATGATACTAATATATAAAAGAAAATACAAGAGTAAATTAAACACTCTTGTATTTTCTTTTACATATTTAATTCAAAGTATTGATAAGTTTAGTTTCACTAAAGTAATGTGTTAAAATTTCTTCATATGTAAATCCTTTTTCTGCCATAATCTTTGCTCCATACTGGCTCATACCAAGACCGTGCCCATAACCATAACCTTTAAATACAAATACATCATTAGAAGTTGACTTTGATACATATACTTTTGATATAGTGTTTCCATCATAGACATTTGCACTACTAGCATCTATTTTTTTAATACCATCTTTAGTTAAAACAGTCATGTTAGACGCTGGTCTAGTACTGATATTAGTCGCACTTTTAAGCGCTACATTTCCACCTTTATCAATTGTATACCAGATACTTTTAATATCACTATATCCAAATACAGCTCTAATTTTTTCTTTTTCAAGAGTTATGATTTCAGAATCCCCTATAAAACTAACTGACTGAACTCTATTATTTTCAGATACTTCATTAATTCTTATATCTTTAAGTGAACCAACATAGTATCCTGCTTCAAATAATATAGCTGACACTTCAATAGCAGTATAACTTTTTTCCCATGTATAGTTTGGCTGAAACATAGAATATTCATCAAGGACACCTCTAAGGTAAGGTAGCTTACTAGACCAAACATTCTCTGAACTCTCAGTCCTTCCACCACTATTGGAATGGTAATAAGCCGCAACTAATTTATCTTCATATACAAGTACACTTCCTCTCGTTAAATCTACAGCTAAGTTTGATCCATCTTCTTCAACATCCAAACCACCATAAACTTGAGAATTAGTAGTTGCAGACAAATCATATCCATATTTTTTATATTTATCTATATTTACGAGTGCAAAATTACGAGCTGCTACTGCTTGAGCTTTTAGTGCCTCTATATGCCATATGCCATTCATTTCTTTTGGAAGAACTCCATATAGATAATCGTCAATTGGAACTATGTTAACAATAGTAAAGTTAGAATTCGGACTAAATATGACACTTATACCATTTCTATAACTTTTACCATTTATGCTAAGCACACTTTTTTCAGTATCTTCTTTAACGAAAAAGTCGCCGTCATCAACATTATAAGAAACTAATTTTTTTGTTCCAACAATATCAATAAGCTTATTTGAATAGTAAAGCGATGCTTTGTCGTATGCAAACTTCTTTTTTGCATTTAAAAGTGCACCTATACCATCTGATTCGTCTGTGTAAGAACCATATGCTATATACCAGCCACCACTATATACTGGATACACTGAGCTATCTATAGCTTTATAAGACGATAGTTTTTCCATCATGGCTTTCTCTGTAAGTAGATTCTCACTAACTCTTATATGATAGTTTGACTTCTGAAAAGTCACATTTTTTTCATTAAGATCAAGTAATTTCATCTCGCTTCTATTTGCAAGTATGTAAAAAGATACATTCGAACTTGATTTTACCTCTTGTGAACTTAAACCCTCATTATCTACATCTATACCAATCCTTAAAATTTTATCACTAGATATG
>JBARWW010000048.1:0-4930 GCA_049647005.1 Acidaminobacteraceae bacterium
ACCTATGATAGTAGGATCTGGTTGTGCAATTCCTGGAGTTATGGCAACAAGAACTATCGAGGATGTAAATGAAAAAAGAATGACAACTATATTAACGCCTTTTGTTCCATGTGGAGCAAAGTTACCAATTATAGCATTGTTTTCAGTAGTCTTTTTCCCAAATACAAGCTGGGTTGGACCTAGTATGTATATTTTGGCAATTGGAACTATTTTTGCTAGTGGATTATTACTTAAAAGAATATTTGCTTGGGAAAGTGCTTCACACTTTATAATTGAGCTTCCAGAGTATAAGCTTCCAAGTTTAAAGAATGCATTTATACAAATGATAGATAAGGCAAAAGGATTTATTTACAAAGCTACTACAATTATTCTTGTTATGAATACCCTGGTATGGTTTATGCAGACGTATGGATTTAATTTACAACCTGTTGATAATCAAGGTGCAAGTATACTAGCATTTGTAGGATCTGTTATTTCTCCTATACTTATCCCACTTGGATTTGTGGGATGGCAATTAGCAGCTGCTACTATTACTGGATTTGTAGCAAAAGAAAATGTTGTAGCAACATTGGCAGTTATACTTGCAGTAGCATCAGAAGAAGCACTTCACGTTCCTGGTGGAGCATTATCAAGTATGTTTAATCCTGTTACAGGATATGCATTTTTAGTACTCAACCTATTTACGCCACCTTGTTTTTCAGCAATTGCTGCTATGAAATCAGAGTTGGGATCTAAAAAGTGGTTGCGTCGTGGAATTGGATTCCAATTTGCAGTTGGATATATTCTAGCTATGGTAATATCTCAAGTTGGATCACTAATTGTATATAAAACTCCTGCTATGGGATTTGTAGAATCTATTATAATCTTAATCGCAACTACTATTTATGTAGTTTATAAAATAAGACAGGCTGATAAGGTAAAAGAACTTGATATTTCAGATGATTTAGGAGTTGGTGCTTAATGATTTCAACAATTATTGTAGGTATTATATTTGTATTAATACTTGGATTTGCAACAAAAAAAACAGTTTCAGATTTGAAAAAAGGTAAGTGTGCAGGCTGTAGTGCTTGTGACACAAAGCCAAGTAAAACATGTGATGTGAAATTTTAACAATGAATTAATTAAGAGGTAAGGAACTTTTGTTCTTTACCTCTTTTTGCATACTCATATTTATAAAGTTGTAGTATAATGATATTTAACTAAAAGATAGATGGAGGCGTTAATATGAATCATATTGATTTGATGCAAAAGAGAATATCAACAAGAAAATTCAAAGATGAAAAAATAAAAGATGTTCATAAAACAATAATACTTGATTATGCAAATAGGATTACGCCACTAACGGATGATATTAAGTGGTCTATACAGATAACAGATAAAAAAGATGTTATTAAGGGTATGATAAGTGCAGTTGGTAAGATGTATTATAAGGTATTCGCACCTAGTTATATACTTCTTACTTCAGAAGATAATCCACGCTCAAATGAAAACATAGGATATGTAGGCGAGAAGTTAATACTGAAATTAACAGAGCTTGGTATAGGTTCGTGTTGGATTGGTGCTCCCATAAAAAGAAATGCATTTGCCAATAATTTTGAAGTACATGGCAAGGAAAAATACGTTATTATGATTGCGATTGGTTATCCACTCACTGATTTTGATTTTGTAAGCAAACGAATACGCATGACTCACGATGAGATATTTGTAGGAAGTATTAAGGATGAACATAAGAAGGCTATTGAAGCACTAAGAATAGCTCCTTCAGCAGTCAATTCACAACCGTGGATAGTTTATGGTGATAATGATACTTGGGACGTTTATATAAAGTATAAGAGCGGCCTATTTGGTTCTATGCTTAAGAGAATGAATAAAATAGATATAGGCATAGGATTTAGCCATATGCTTCTTGCTTTTGATGAGATGGGAATTTTCTATAGTATAAATTATAAAAATAATCCACTTAATATAAAATCGCAGGACTACTTTGCAACTATAAAGTTTATATAGTGTTATAATTACAAAGAGGTGAAAACTATGAGTACAATAGCAAATAAGATCCGCGAAGAACGTTTAAAAGCAAATATGACAGAAAAACAGTTAGCAAAAAAATGTGGTTTATCTGCAAATTATATAAAAGATATAGAGTCAAATAAGAAGATTGCAAATGAAGGGTTAGCTGAAAAAATACTCTCGGTGTTTGGAAAAGAATCAGCTCTAGATACATTTTATAATGAGTCAGAGAAAGAAGCTCCGGTTGTAAAAGTTATTATAAAAGAAGCACCAAAAGAAGTATTTTACAATGTACAACCAAACGCACAGTGGGGGGATGCACTAGCAAATATTATAAAAAAATTTCCTATATATGATATGAAAAACAATAAAGTTGTTGCTAGTAAAGAACTCCCTATATTAAATAAAAAAATTGATGGATTAGCTTGGGAAAAATTACTTTTCTTAAAAGTAAGCGAAGTTGATTTTGAAAATTTTAGAATTGAGCAGGATGATATTATATGGGTTCAACTTTTAAATGATATTCCTTCAAATGGAATGTATGTTATCGAATTAAATGGTAAGAAAATCATACGTAAAATTAAAAAAATGGGCAAAAATATAGAACTATTTAAAGGGATAAAGGGCGAAATTGGTCTTAGTGTAGAGCTTAAAAAAGTTAAAATAATAGGAAAGTGTGTTAAAGTGGAATTTGATATTTAGTAATATACATTTAATGTATATATAGGTGAAAAAATGTTTAAAGATAATGAGTTTTCAAAGTTGAAAATATTAAAAGTGTGTGATATGGATGTCTATGTAGTTGATAAACATCAGTATGTCCTTCCTATATGGGCAAGTAAAAGTATAGATAAAGCTGAAAACTATGAGCTTGTATCTATAGATTATCATCCTGATACCAATCCGCCATTTTGGCAAAAAGCTTATTTTAAAGCTGTTAATGAAAACCGTGGCGAAGATGATAAGTATATAGATATGCTATCAGATGGTATGATTAGTAAAGTTGAACGTAATGATCTTGAGTCTATAGTAAAAGTTGCAGATAAGCTAAATAATGATGAGCATATAAATACTGCTTTGAAACTTAAATATATAAATAATTATCATATGTTAAACTGTATGGATAATCATCTATATACAAGTGGAACTCACTACTTGATAGATGAGATGCATTTTAGCAGTCTTAAAGATAGCATGTTTGAGAGTGTGAAATTTCAAATTCCAAGTAAAAAGTTTATACTAGATATTGATCTAGACTACTTTTTAGATGTAGCATCTTTTTCACTACAAGCTTCAGCTACTACACTTGATGAATTCATATTATTTAAAAGACTTGTCAGAGAGTGTGAATTTATAACAATAGCCCGTTCTATAAAGTATTTTAATTATCTAAGAAGAGATAATTTTGAGATAGAAGAGTGTGAAGAGCTTATGCTCACAATGTTAGAGAATATTTTAAAAAATAATATCAGCTAATTATAGCAAAGGTGGACCTTTTTTTGGAAATTAGAGAGCAAGTTGATCAAAATAGTAAAGCAGCAAAATACGAAAAGATAGCACTCGATATAGCTTATGGAATATTGAGTGGTGAGTGGGTTGTTGGTGATATAATTACTGGTAGAACTACTCTATCTGCAAAGTATAGTGTTTCATCTGAAACAATAAGGCGAGCTTTAAAGTTACTAGAAGAACAAAGTGTAGTGGAATCTATAGAACGAAAAGGAATTTTGATTAAATCTAAAGAGTTTGCAGATCTATTTGTTAGAGAACATAAAACTAAGGATAAAATTCTCTCGCTTCGAGAAGATGTCTCGACCATGATGCTTGAAAAGCAAAAAATCGAAAACATAGTTTTAGATAGTATCGATGATATTATCGAGAAATCTATGTTGCTTAGAAATACAGGGGTAATAAATCCTCTTGAAATAACTGTATCGGAAACAAGTGAGTTAATTGGTAAATCAATTGGCGAAGTTAAGTTTTGGGAGTGTACAGGTGCTACCGTAATAGGGATAAATAGAAATAACCATTTATATTTGTCGCCTGGTCCAGCTTTTATATTTGAATCAAATGATAGAATACTTTACGTAAGTAATGATATCGAAAGCTCTAATAAAATAAAAAGTTTTGTTAATAAATAATAATAACTAGTGGCTATCAAGTATTTTGGGGCCACTTTTTCTTTTTTGTGTTGACAACTTACTAGACAAGTATAAGTTGTCAATGATATAATAAGGTGACAACTTGATTAATTTACAAAGGTTGTCAAAGGAAGAGGTGTTATTTTTGGAAAACGGAAAATTACTTAGACGAATTGGTAACGAAAAAATTTATGAAGATTATTATATGAAGTTAGTTTTGCCAGACGAATTAGACTCGGTAATGGAATTACAGGAACATGTATATAAGAACTTACCTAATAAGAATGTTCTGTTTTGCGATGAATATGATGATATATACAATGATTTAAAAGGTGATAGTAAGATTCTTGGAGTATATAATAGTAGTTCTAAGCTTATAGCATATAGGTATATAAGTGTTCCTGGAATTACAGGAAAAAACCTGGGTCTTGATATAGGGCTAAGTGGAGATGAGTTAAAACATGTAGCTCATCTTGAAACTACTGTTGTTCACCCTGAATACAGAGGCAACAATCTTCAAAGTTTAACCCTAGTAAATCTTGTTCCTCAAATTTTGGAACTCGGATATAACCATTTGATTTGTACTATATCTCCTCAGAATCCATATAGCTTATATAATATAATGAAAAATGGTTTGAGTATAAAAGCATTAAAACGCAAGTATATAACTAAAGAAAATGAAAATGGTCTTTGGAGATTTATATTGCATATGGATCTAAATGAAGTGATTGATTTGAAGAAAGTTTCCCTAAAAACACTTGAACTTCACAGTTATGAAG
>JBARWW010000049.1:0-7232 GCA_049647005.1 Acidaminobacteraceae bacterium
TCATACCCCTTCACTCGAATTTTAGTGCAAGGCAATTGTATCAAAGTCATGTCAATGGGTAAATCATTATTCGTATTTTCTATGGATTTTGTTTTTGTATTAGTTTTTTTGTTGTGGTTTTACTAAAACATATAATGAAAAAGAATGTTAAATACACATATTTGCTTCTCTTTGAATATTAGAAAGTAGGATTTTATCTAAATACTTGTAAATCATTTTTAGTGATTAAGATATTGTGAAAGAGATAATGTATTTGCTGATATATATAAGTTTTACATCTGTTATTTAAATTAAAATGTCTTGAAAACGGTGGTTTTATGGACTCTATTTATGATAAAATGTAGTGAGTGGAACTTAAATTATAAACAAAATATGATATTATTAGAGTGTAGAATTCCACCTATTTAATAAAGGAGTGTTAAAATGGCAAAAGTAATTATGTATACGACATCAACGTGACCTCACTGCAAACCTGCTAAGGAGTTCCTTAAGCAAAATGATATAGATTTCGTTGAAAAAAATGTTTCAGTAGATCAAGAAGCAAGAAAAGAAATGATGGGACATAAATTAATGGGCGTACCTTCATTTGTTATAGATGGAGAAGCATTTTCTGGCCTTGATAAAGAAAGACTACTTAAAACGAAAGAATAATATCATTATAAAAGCTATTTTAATAGCTTTTATTTTTTTGCTCTTAAACACATATTAGCTAGTCAAGAGTTTCAATTGTTATTCAAATGTAAGTGCTTGCTTAACTAGTGTGATAACATTAGTTACTAAAATCGCCAACTATATGTAGTCTATACAATTTTATTCTTTTAATCCTACAACATATACTTAAGAGAAAACTCTTCTCTTGAAATTCTCTTAAATAATTCTTCGTAGGGATGCAGTCCACTCACATCTATAAGCTCGGCTTTTACAAAAGCACCAAATCCACGTGGTTTCTCTGCAACAGAGTCTACTTTAGTCAAATTACAGAACACATCTTTAACCATGGCACATGTGACATCACCCATAAAGTAGTTGTGTAGATAGATAGGATGAGTAGTATGATGGATTAGAAATGCCCATGGTGGGTTCTTTGCAAATCTTTCTTCTTCAAATAATTCGCTATATAATTCAAAGTATAGATTATTGATATCTTCAAGGCATGTTAACTCTCTTAAATATAATTCTTGATCAAATACTATTCTATGAATTGCCCTAAGTGAATTTACTTCATTCCACTCTTTTAGTTTCTTAAATTGAGCGTCAACTTCTTGACCATCAAAGAAATCAGTGTAGAAAATAGGCTCATATAAAAATCCACCAAATAAATTGGCAATTCCCTCAGATACAATTCCACTTACACCGATATTTAAAACTGTTTGCTCTGCATCTAGTAAGAATGAATGTAGTCCGTGTCCAGTTTCGTGAAGTAAAACTCCATACTCTCTATACTTGTTTTGAACATTGGCAAGAATCCTAGAATCTTTACCACACTCGATAGGGAAGTTATAGCCCCACTCTGATTTATTTCTTCTTGGGAATATATCATAAGTAATATTGTATTTAGTCAGATCAAATCCAAACTTTAAAAAGAAGTTGTTTAGTTTTTCAAAATACTCCGACATATCTACTTTTGTATTTAGAATAGGAGCAAGTTTTGATTGTATAAATCTCTCATCCCATGGCATCACATCACCACTAGCTATAAATTCTTTAGCACATGAGCTTCTAACAGTCTTTATCTTAGGAAGTAACTTTTTAAGGTCACCCCTAAAACTTGCAAATACATCTTGGCTTAATTCGTCTTCTTCCAATTTATACTCTACAAAGTTCTTATATCCACTTAAAATACTAAGCTTTTTTCTCATATTTATAAGTTCAATAAAACCAGCATCAACTAAAACTTCATTGATTTGGTTTTGAGCCATATATGCTTCTTTTCTTTTCTCTCTATCTTCATCTTCTGACATGATCTTATGCAGCGTGGCTGAAGTTACTCCAACACCATCTATTTTAAATCTAAAGGTGTTAAGTATATTGCTAAGTTTATTAGTCAGATCATTTATTTCTATTAAAAGAGCATTTACGTCTTCACTCTTATGGTAATTCTTTATAAAGTTGTACATTACATCTAATTTTCTTAGGTCAAATTCATCTCTTGTTTTTTCCTTTAGTTCAAGTATAAGATCTAAGTTATCTTTATCCTTTACAAGATCGGTAATTTTCTCATATGCTTCTTGTATACCCATGTCATAACCAGCTGTGTACTTTACCCAGTTAAGTCTAGAATATTCTGCGTTTAATTCTTCTACTTGTTTAGCTAATTTATCTACTCGTTGCATTATATACACTCCTTATAATTTGCATTTATTAGTTTCTATATATTTGCTATAATACGACTCTTATTATAGCAAATGGAACAACACTACTACAAATCTCTTTCTAAATTTTTCAACAAATCAAAAGTTTCAATTAAAGAATTTATCATAGGCTAACAAATAAAAAATTAAAGGCCATATAAATTAGATACACAATCTACTTTATACGGCCTTTTTCTATTCTTATATTAAAGTTTTTTACAACTTAAATTTTTAGTTATAGCTTATATAAGGACTTAACTATTCTATAATTTTAACTTCATAGGTCTCAACTTCCTTAAGAAGTTCTTCAAATTCTAATTTTGTAATAAGTGAATTTTCAGCCATTGCGTCTATAACACTATCCATCCTTAGCTTAGCACCTTCAGGGTTTTTAGAAAGAGCATAATAGCTCGGTGACTGTGGAAGTCCTGCTAGAAGAATAGAATCCAGTCTTGAAAGTTTTGAAGGATGTACTCCAAAATAACCTTCAGAAGCATTCCCAATCCCTGTAAATCCATCGCCATAATATATAATATTGATATACATCTCTAAGATCTCATCTTTTGTATACTTACGTTCAAGCTGAAATACTACAAACAACTCTGCAACTTTACGTTCTATTTTCTTTGCTCTATCAAAATATAAATTTTTTGCTAATTGCTGAGTTATAGTACTTCCACCTTCTGCAAAGCGTCTTTCTATTATATTTGTCATAATCGCTCGTCCAGTCGATATACGATCAACACCAAGATGTTCATAAAAGCGTCTATCTTCAACACTTATAAGTGCAATTAAAAAATCATCAGACACTTCATCTATAGGGACATAATAATCTTTCGATTTTATAATTTCTACTTTTTCTTCTATATTGCATGAATTAATAGCAAATTCATACATAACATAACCTTTATATAAAATTATAGAAACTAATACAAATACAATAAATAATGCTATATGAAATAATTTTTTTATGATTTTAAACAATTTAAGTCCTCCAAAGAAAGTGCATATATGGTATTACATTATATATTTAAACACTTACAGTTGTAAATGTCCAATACTTATAATTTTATTTATATACATTTCTATAAAAATATATATTTGTTGGTTTTTTGGACTTACTCTCTGATGCAGTAAAATATCCTAGCGACTTACTTGACCAAGATATAGCTTCTCCTTGGTACTCCTCTACATATGGCATCTGCTTTAACCTATCGCTTGTTACATTTTTTGTAAAATCATTTCTATCTAACATAAATACATTTGATTTAGTTTTAATAAGTATATATTTATCATCTTTTGATATGTCTAGCGCAACAACTTCTTGTTTCCCATACATTTCAAAATCTATTTCACCATAATAACTTGGAAATACATTGTTTTCATCCACGTCAAATTTTGAAATTATGTATACTCTCGCTTTTTTCGACTTAACTTTTTCAACTAAAAATATTTTACCTGTTTTGTTTTCTACCATCATAGCTTCAAAATTTATACCTAAGTCCGCTACATCTAAAGTCAAAACATCAGGTATTAAATTGACTATGATATTTCCTCTTATTTTATTAGAAGTTTCTTTTGTGTATAAAGGCTCTTCAAATCTGTATATGTACATTTCTGTACGCTTTAAATCATTGTTTCCTATATCCGCTATATAAAGCATATTTTTATCATTATAAGTTCTAAGTGATATATCTTCAAAATCTATATTTTCTATATCATCTAGTTTAACTACTAATTTAGTATCGCCATCTTCACCTAGAGCATATATGTCACTTGAATTACCTGAGTCATTATGAACCCAAAACAATTTATGCTTATCAGAATATGCTATACCCGATATTTCTTTTAATTCTGCATTAAAAATTTCAGTAGTTTTCACTCTGTAATCTTCATTATTTTTTTTACTCTTAAATGAATCACCTACAATATAGGGATTTATAGATGAGTTTATAGCTAGTCCAAATGCTATAAATACTATTATAATCCCATATTTTTTAATATATGCTTTCAGTCTCATCATAACTACACATCCTATCAGTTAATTATATATACTCATCTATTATATCACGATAGATAGTTATCTTCTCATACATAAAATTCTCCGTAAAATACAAAAGCGAAGATGCATAAAACATCTTCGCCTAAAAAATCTATAACTTATACTTATTTTTCGTTTTCTTCAATCCAGGCTTTTGCTGCTTCTACAGCTTCTTCTGAAGGAGTGTTAACTTTAGTGTCTTTATCTACTTTTTTAGCATCTGCCCAAGCTTCAGTTTTACTTGTTCCAGTAATAGTTTTATTAATTCCATTTTTTAAATTCACATTGTCACCTCATTTTGACAGATAGAAGATATCAGTTTTTCGTCTTGTATCAAATTTTGTTTTCTTCATTATAATTATACCTCATTTGAGAATGAATGTCAATTATCCTTAGTGTTTTATTACGTTTATGAACATATCTTAATATTTTTATATAGCTTTGTTTTTAAGTTGTTTCAAGCTTGTAACTATACTCATTTTTTTTTATTAATTTCGTTAATTATATCCAATTACTAATTAAATGTAACAATTAAATTTTATTAGCAATTTTACACTTGCCTTCATTTGCAAGTGTTACACTAGCGTCGGGACATTTTCACGCTTGGTAAAATCATAATAGTCCCACATCTAAATGTTAAATATACTTAAATTGTTAGATTATTTAACACATAATACTGTATACCAAAACTTGCTTATTTATGTGAAGTTTTTATAATTGTATTGAGAGACGAATTTTTAGGGGGTTTAATAATGAACATTTTAGTCATTAATTGCGGTAGTTCATCACTGAAATATCAATTAATTAACATGGATCAGCAGAGCGTTTTAGCGATTGGACTGGTAGAACGTATTGGTTTAGAGGGTTCAAGATTGAAACACGAAATACCTGAGCAGAAGAAAGAAACTATTGAAGTAACTATGAATGATCATAAAGAAGCACTTAATCAAGTATTCAGCGCACTTACTAATGAAAATTATGGTGCCATTAAAGAATTAACTGAGATTAATGCTGTGGGTCATAGAGTTGTTCACGCTGGAGAATTCTATAATACTTCAACACTTATAACTGATGAAGTAATTGGCAGATTAAACGAATGCGTTGAACTTGCTCCACTACATAACCCAGCTAACATTACTGGAATTGATGCTACTCGTGCTTTACTTCCAAAAGTTCCTATGGTTGCAGTTTTCGATACAGCATTTCATCAGACAATGCCAGCTGAATCATTTATCTATCCTCTTCCTTATGAATTATATAAGAAGTACGGAATTAGAAGATATGGTTTCCACGGAACTAGTCATAAATATGTTGCCGAGAGAGCTTCTTCTATGTTAGGAAAAAACATTAAAGATTTAAAAATCATAACTTGTCACTTAGGAAACGGTGCTTCGGTTACAGCTATTGATCAAGGTAAATCAGTTGCAACTTCTATGGGATTTACACCTCTTGAAGGTTTAGCTATGGGTACTAGATGTGGTGACCTTGACCCTGCGATTGTGACTTTTGTTATGGATAAAGAAAACCTTTCTATTGCAGAAATGAATAATCTAATGAATAAGAAATCTGGTGTACTTGGTATATCAGGTGTAAGTTCTGACTTTAGAGATATAGAAGCTGCTGTTGAAACAGGCAATGTGAGAGCTAAACTTGCACTAGATACATTTAACCTTAGAGTTAAAAAATATGTTGCCTCTTATGCTGCTGTTCTTGGTGGAGTTGACGCTTTAGTATTCACTGCTGGACTTGGAGAAAATTCTGCTTTAAATAGATTTGAAATTTGCAAAAACTTAGAATTTATGGGCATTAAAGTATGTGATAAGGCTAACAATATTAGAGGTAAAGAAGCCTTTGTAAATACCGAAGATTCAAAAGTAAAAGTGTTAGTTATTCCAACTAATGAAGAACTAGCTATCGCTATTGATACTTTAGATATCGTAAATGCAATATAGAATCATTCAATTATAATAGATAAGGGGCTGTTGATTATTTAACAGCTCTTTTTTTATATCTTCAATAACTTTAAAAGTCACAATTAATAGGTTAATTGTGACTTTTAAATACTACATTTAATTATTTTGCAAATGGAGGTGAAACCCGTTTAGATTCTAGTTGCTCTAATGAATAAGCAATTTCGATAAGTATTTCTTCCGTAAACGGCTTACCCATTATCTCCATACCTATAGGAACTCCAATAGGTGCACTTTCATTAACCCTAGAAAATCCAGCTTGTACACATATAGATGGGAAGCCAGTAACAGATGCAAGAACTCCATTTCTCTCTTTTTGTGATCCACCAACTTTGCATACTAATTGTTTTTGATGTGGATAAACTATAGCATCTAGATTATAGTCAATAAATAGCTTTAGCAATTTTGTTTTTTCTTTTTCTTGTTTTGCTAATCGCTTAAAATATTCATATGAGTCTGTTGAAAGTGACATTGCAGTTTCTAAATTTTCCTTTATACCTTGATGATGCCTTCCCGATTCTAAAACTTCTTTAGTCGAGCTTGCAAAGCGACTATCATCAATTTTCGAAAGATAAGTATCTAGGTGATCTTTTAAGTCGTGCAAATGCACACTTACGTTTTTAACTAGATATTCTGAATCTATTTCCTCATCTATATCAATTAAAATAGCTCCTCCGTCTTTCATCTGAGCAATTCTTGAATTAACTATATTTGTAACATCTGTGTGTATATCATCTTTTCCAAAGAAACTTTTTAAAACACCAACCCTTTTTCCCTTTAATCCATCTTTAATTAAAGAGTCAGCATATGGTTTCGAATTAGCTCCTACACTCCAAACTGTTTCTAAATCATCTTTATCATATCCGGATA
>JBARWW010000050.1:0-2722 GCA_049647005.1 Acidaminobacteraceae bacterium
AACTTCGAAGATGGATCTTTCGTGTAAAAATAAAATGATACTTGAAAAAATGATTAAGTCATCTTTAAAGAGAGTTATTAGAAATCCAATCCTAAAATTAAAGTCTATAGATGATGAAGAAAAAAGAGAATTATATATAGAAGTTTTAGAAGATGCTTTTAATATCAAAATGGAGGACTAAATGTTATCTGTTCTTATTGATTTAAGTGAAAAAGAAGTTCTGATAGTTGGTGGTGGCAAAGTAGCTTCAAGAAAAGTAAAATTATTTTTAAAAGAAAAATCACTCATAACAGTTATAAGTGATGAATTTAACGAATCATTTAAAGAATTTGAAGATTCTATAACTATGATAAAAAGTAATTACGATATGACGTATTTAAGAGGTAAGTTTTTAGTAATAGCAGCAACAAATAATTCGAATATAAATAGGGAAATATGTGAAGACGCAAAAAAACTAGATATATTATATAATGCAGTTGATAAATCAATTGATAAGGCTCTTATGTTTCAAACTTCTATGCAAAGAGGAGATTTAATTGTATCGGTTTCAACTAGTGGAGCTTTCGCCGGACTTTCAAAAAATATAAAAAATGAGTTAGAAGAGTATTTTCCAGATGATTATGGAGATTATGTAGACTATCTAGCAAAGCAAAGAGAATTGATAAAAACATCTAAGAGTGGGGATTTAAGAGACGAAATTCTAAATCTTTTAGAGTTAACATATAGTGACTATAAAAATAAGAAAAAATAATGAATTAATGTGAAAAAAAGAATATAAGCAAAATAATAGGATGAAAAAATTGATAAAGAGGTGGAGTATGAAATTAGTAGCAGGAACTAGAGGTAGTAATCTGGCATTGCAGCAAACAAACTGGGTTATTTCACTTCTAAAAGAGCATGGTTTTGAGTGTGAAGTTAAGATTATAAAAACAAAGGGTGATAAGATACTTGATAAAGCCCTTGATAAAATAGGTGACAAAGGCTTATTTGTTAAAGAGCTTGAAGCAGAACTAATGGAATCAACTATAGATTTTGCAGTGCATAGCTATAAAGACATGCCTACAGCTCAACCGGAGGGACTAATTATAGTAGATGTACCAAAGCGTGCTAGAAGAAATGATGTACTTATACTTAATAAAAAGTATAAAACACTTGATGAAGTTCCAGAAGGTTCAGTTATAGGTACTGGATCTAAGAGAAGAATATATCAAATTAATCAAATGAAACCCGGGCTTATTATGTACCCTGTTCGTGGTAACATCGAAACGCGTATTAGAAAAATTGAAGATGAAAATCTTGCTGGTATAGTACTTGCACAGGCAGCTCTTGATAGACTTGGACTTACAGAGCATATAAGTCATGTGTTTAGCGAAGAAGAAATGATTCCAGCGCCAGCTCAAGGAGCAATTGCTATTCAAATTAATGAAAAAAGAGAAGATCTAGTTGAAGCTTTTAAAAAGATTATATCTATAAACGATAATGACGAAGTAAAAGCAGAGAGATACTTTATGAAGATTATGGAAGGTTCTTGTCATACGCCTATAGGGGCAACAGCCCATATTGAAGGAGATACTCTTAAATTCACAGGACTATTTGGTAGTGAAGATGGCTCAAAAATTGCAATGAATACTGTAGTTGGTAAAAAAAATGATTGGGAAAATATCGTTGAAACTGTTTCAAGTTCAATTAAAAAGGAGCTTTTATAATGAAGGGTAAAGTATATTTGATTGGAGCAGGACCAGGTGATGAGGGATTAATCACAGCTAAAGGTTTATCTATACTAAAAGAAGCTGACGTAATTGTATATGATAGACTTGCAAACCCCTCACTACTTAATAATGCAAAAGATAATGTAGAACTTATATATGTTGGAAAGGCAAGTAGTGACCATACACTAACTCAAGATGAAATTAATCAGGTTATAGTAGATAAAGCTAAAGAAGGTAAAATTGTAGCGAGACTTAAGGGTGGAGACCCATATGTATTTGGCCGTGGTGGAGAAGAGGGAGAGTATCTTCTAGAAAATGGTCTGAACTTTGAAGTTGTACCAGGTATAACATCAGCTATAGGAGGACTTGCTTACGCTGGTATACCTATAACTCATAGAGATTATGCATCGTCATTCCATGTATTTACTGGTCACTTTAAGGACGATGATAGAGATCATAACTGGAAGAGTGTTAGTAAATTAAAAGGCACTCTAGTATTTTTAATGGGTCTTGCAAACATAGGTAAGATTACAGATAATCTTATGGAGCATGGATATGATAAAGATCAAAAGGCAGCTGTTATTATGGAAGCTGCAAGACCAACTCAGAGAGTTGTAACAGGAACTGTTGAGACTATAGCACGTGTAGCCAAAGAGAACAAGATAAAAAGCCCTGCACTTGTAGTTATTGGTGGAGTGGTAAATTTGCATGGTAAACTATCATCTCCTCTTGACGGACCGCTGAGAGGCAAAACGGTACTAGTAACTAGAGCAAGAAAACAATCTAGCAGCATGGTTGAAAAGCTAAAAAGAGATGGAGCTAATGTTATAGAACTTCCGGCTATAAAAATTAATGAGATTGTTTCAAATGAGGATTTTAAAAATATATCAAATAAGTTAAATGAGTATTCTCATATAGTATTTACAAGTGTAAATGGTGTGAGAATATTTATGGATAAACTTATAGAGAATGGAATGGACTCAAGAAAATTAGCAAATGCGATTGTAGTATCA
>JBARWW010000051.1:0-12814 GCA_049647005.1 Acidaminobacteraceae bacterium
TTAAAGAAGTTAAAGAAGTTAAAGAAGTTAAAGAAGTTAAAGAAGTTAAAGAAGTTAAAGAAGTTAAAGAAGTTAAAGAAGTTAAAGAAGTTAAAAAACTTAAAGAAAATAAATCACCTTACTTGGCTAAGACTAGGAACAAAGTTAATATTGCTCCGAGGAATGTAAGTCCTAAGACTGAAAGTTCAAAGGTCCTAGCAAAGAAGGATAAAAAAAGAAAAAGCTTCGAACAGTGGTGACATGGATCACTTAAATAGACTTTTAAAGGCGAAAGAAAAAAGGGAGTAGATTTTATGAATGATAAAATATCACTTATAATTGCAGCTGCTGGTAGTGGAAGTCGTATGAAGGCAGATAAGAACAAGATACTACTCGACTTAGAAGGTAAACTTGTTCTTGAGCGAACTCTAGATAGATTTTTAGAGATTAATGAGATTGTTCAGCTTATAGTAGTTGCAAAAAAAGAAGATATACAAGAAATAAAAAATATAGTTGATATGTATAGTTTTTTAGATATACGTGTAGTTTCTGGCGGAAATACAAGACAAGAATCAATATGGTGTGGACTAAATGAAGTCATCGGTGACTCTAGTTACATTATTGTACATGACGCAGCTAGACCTTTTATAAAAGAAGAGTATATAAGGGGGGCTATATCTATGGCAAAAAGGTATGGAGCATCTGGCGTTGGAGTAAGAGTTAAAGATACTCTAAAAAAGGTTGACGCATATGATATGATACTTGAAACTGTAGATCGCTCGATTATTTGGCAGATACAAACACCACAGATTTTTAGGCTTGATATAATAAAAGAGGCATATAAATATGCTATTGAAACCAACTACGTCGGAACTGATGATTGCTCGCTTGTAGAGCATTTGGGTAAAAAAGTTGCCATATTTGAGGGTGACTACGATAACATAAAGTTAACAACAAAAGAAGATATGGAGTATGCTAAATTTATGCTTAGATAAGGGAGAGACGTTATGAATGACATAGATGTTTTAAGAAAACTTAGAATTGGAAATGGATATGATGTTCACGCCCTAGTTAAGGGGCGAAAGTTAATCCTTGGTGGAGTAGAAATTGACCATAGTAAAGGCTTGCTTGGACACTCTGACGCCGACGTATTAGTTCATGCTATTATAGACGCTATAGTTGGTGCGCTTTGTCTTGGGGATATAGGAAAGCTTTTTCCAGATAATGATCCAAAGTATAAAGGTATATCATCTATACTTCTACTTGAACAAGTTCATATTCATATAAAAGATATGGGTTATGAAATTATAAATATAGATTCTGTAATAATGGTGGAGCGCCCTAAAATGGCACCGCATATAAACTTTATGAGAGCAAAAATAGCAGAGACGTTATCGATTGCTGTAGATAGAGTAAGTGTTAAAGCAACAACTACAGAGAAACTAGGTTTTGTTGGTAGAGAAGAGGGGATTGCGTCAAGTGCGACTATACTTATGTATAAAAAATAAAGTAAAGCGTTATAAATTCTAATTATGATAACTTAAGTCAAAATTGACCCTTGACAGACTAAAAAATAATGTATATATTTGATGTAATTCAAAACTTAAATACAATTATATGGAATTAGTAGAAAAAGTAGATACTTTAAGAGAGACAATCCTTGGCTGTGAGATTGTTAGTTATCCTTTTACGAACCTATTCATTAGTATGTGGTGAAAATCACACGTATAGAACCCGTTACAGTTCTGTTTAAGATAATACATGACATATGATATGTATTAATTAGAGTGGTACCGCGAGCCTTCGCCTCTATAGAATTAGAGATGAAGGCCTTTTTTTATGCATAAATAGCTATTAATAGATGAGATTTGTTTGAATATTTTAAGAATTTGCCAACAAAAGAAACTACAAACCGCTAGAGGTTAAACTTAAATGAGATAAAAGGGAGACGAGATTATGAAAATGTCAAAGTTATATATGCCAACACTTAGAGAAGTTCCAGCTGAGGCAGAATTACCTTCACATCAGTTGTTTTTACGTGCAGGAATGATGAGAAAGCTAGCATCTGGAGTCTACTCTTATCTACCAATGGGTTATAGAGTAATTAGAAAAATAGAAGAAATAGTAAGACAAGAAATGGACAATATTGATTCACAAGAAACATTAATGCCAGCTATTCTTCCAGCAGAATTATGGAAAGAAAGCGGAAGATGGTCTGTGTTTGGACCAGAAATGTTTACACTTAACGATAGACATGGTAGAGAATTTTGTCTTGGACCAACACATGAAGAGATATTTACTGATTTAATCAGACATGAAGTTAAGTCTTACAAACAATTACCACTTAGCCTTTATCAAATTCAAACTAAATATAGGGATGAAAAAAGACCAAGATTTGGACTTATGAGATGTAGAGAGTTTATTATGAAAGATGCCTATACATTTGATAGAGATCCAGAAGCTATGAAGGTTGCATACTTCAAAATGTGGGATGCTTATAAAGTTATCTTTGATAGATGTAAGTTAGACTACAAAATTGTTGAGGGTGACTCTGGAGCTATGGGCGGAAACGCTTCTCATGAGTTTATCGCTATGAGTGAAATCGGTGAAAGTGAAATTGCATTCTGTAATACTTGTGATTACGCAGCAACTGATGAAAAAGCTGAGTGTGCTATGACTATTACGCCTACTGATGAAAAGGCAAAAGATAAAGAAAAAGTTCACACACCAGGTGTTAAGACGATTACAGCACTTGAAGAATTCTTCAAAACTGATTCAAATAAATTTATAAAGACACTTTTAATTAGAGCGGGCGAAGAAGTAATTGCGGTCCTGATACCAGGTGGACGTGACCTTAATGAAGTTAAACTTCTTAAGCACCTAGGAATCGCTGAGCATGAGTATGAAATGGCGACTGAAGAAGAAGTTCTAGAAGTTACTGGAGCAGCGACTGGATTTGCTGGACCAATTGGTCTTAAAGAAAAAACTAGAGTAATTATTGATTCAAGAGTTACGAGTATTGTAAATGGTGTAACTGGAGCAAACGAAACAGACTACCACACAATTAATGTTAACTTTGGTCGTGATTTTGATGGTGAGCTTGTAGATGATTTACTAATGGTTGTAGCTTCAGATAATTGTCCTAAGTGTGAAGGTAAACTTCAAATGGAGAGAGGAAATGAAGTAGGAAACATATTCCAACTTGGAACTAAGTACTCAGACGCTCTAGGTGCAAGCTTCCTTGATGAAAACGGTAAAAAACAATCAATCTACATGGGTTCTCATGGTGTTGGAGTATCTAGAACTATGGCTGCTGTAATTGAGCAGTACAACGATGAGAAAGGTATCATCTGGCCATTAGCGGTTGCACCTTACCACGTAATTGTAACTGTAGTTAACTCTAAAAAAGAAGATCAAGCTGAGCTTGGAGAAAAAATCTACAATGAGTTAAAAGCTAAAGGTATTGAGGTATTACTTGATGATAGAAAAGAGAGAGCTGGAGTTAAGTTTACTGACGCTGAATTAATTGGTATTCCAGTTAGAGTAAATGTTGGTAGAATGGCTAGTGAAAATGTTGTTGAGTTTGCAATTAGACGTGAAGAAGAAAAAATTGAAATTAGCGTTGATGAAATTTATGGAAAAATAATGGCTGAATTTGATCATCAAGGATTTTCACTTTAGTATGCAAGCAGTAAAAAGACTTGAGTGATATGAAAATAAACACTTTTGTATATTATTTACAAGAGTAAATATAGAGTTTGGAGGCAAATTGTGAGCGAAAATTTTAAGTTTAATCAAAACGCTAAGTGTGAATATTTCCCTTGTCATAAGACAGAGGATAGAGAAAATTTCAACTGTTTATTTTGTTACTGTCCACTGTATATGTTAGGCGAAGATTGTGGCGGAAATTTTAAAACAGAGCATGGTGTAAAAGACTGCTCGGCATGTATGCTTCCTCATGGAAAAGGCGGATATGAATTTATCAGTTCTAGGATGAAAGAAGTAGTTGCTATGGGTAGCGAGTTTATAAACAGATAATTATAAACAAAAGGCTAAGGAATGTTTTTTAAACACATCTCTTAGCCTTTTTTAATGTCGATATATAATTATATTTTGAGCGAATATAATAACTTTTGATATTTTAAAGATCCTATATTGTTCTAATTATTGTAAGTTAGTAAGTACGTCTGTTAATACTTCAATCTTTTGATTTTCTAAAGATAAAGAAGTTTCTAATATAGTGATAATTTTATCAAATGCAATTTTAAATGCAGCGCTATCTTCATTAGCTACAGCATCTTTTAATTCTTTAGCGATAGTTTCTCTTTCTTCTTTAAAAGATTGGAACTGTGCTTTGATTTCTTCAAGTTTAGCTTTGTTCTCATCACTCATGTTTAAGATGTTGTCGTGATCTGCCTTTTGTGCTTCTCTATACTGAGTAAATAATTCTTTAGCTTGCTCGCGAGTAATTTCCTCAGCTTCTAACTTAATCTTAAGTGACTCCATAAATTCTTTGTGCTCAGCTTTGTTAGCTTCTTTATCTACTCCAGTGATAAGATCGATTTGATCTTTTATTGATTTAACTTCTTCTTTAGAAGTTTCTAAATTAGTTTTTAGCGCCGTGTGAGTTGCAACGATTTCTGGATACATGCTATTTAGAGTTTCTTCTCTCTTAGCTTGTCCTTCAATTTTTTTAGCTTCACGTTCTTCGTCGGTCATATTTTTTCTATCACCTTTCTCAGCTCTCTTTGCTCTCTCGCCTTTCTCAGCTCTCTCACCTTTTTCTCCTAGAATATTAATTCTATGTGATTTAAATCTACCTTCTTTACCATCACGAGATTTTTCGATTGTAGTTGAAGTTATGTCGCCGTCCTCTACGTCATCAGCGAATGATGTAATTGTTCCAGCCATACCAGTCATAAGTGTAAGTGCAAGTAGTCCAGTTATAAATTTCTTTAACATAATTATTCCTCCTTGGAATCGTTCTAATAGAGTTTTGTTTGCCTCGTGTTTTCTTTTTTATTTTTGTTTTGTGATTGTCTTGCTATATCTATATAATAGTCCTTAGATATGTGATAAATAAATGATGAATGTATAAAAAGTGTGTAATTATAAAAAATTCTAACTAATAGTGTGTTAAATGATAATATTAGTTTTTCAAAAGCAAAAAATATGATAACATGAATATGCTTATTAAAAAGAAGAATAGAATTTAGATTACAAATCTAAATTGATATATAAGGAGGATATTATTATGTCTGTAAGAGTCCGTTTTGCACCAAGTCCAACTGGTTGGGTACACATTGGTGGTTTAAGAACAGCGTTATACAATTATTTATTTGCAAAACAACAAGAAGGAACTTATCTGCTTAGAATAGAAGATACTGATAGATCAAGATATGTCGAGGGTGCTATTGAAGGAATGTTAAATTCTATGGAGTGGTCTGGTGTAATGCACACAGAAGGACCATTTATAGAAGATGGAAGCATAACTCAAAAGGGTGACTTTGGTCCATACATTCAATCTGAGAGACTTGATATGTATAAGGAGTATGTTGAAGTGCTTATTGATAGTGGGAAAGCATACTATTGTTTCTGTTCTAAAGAGAGACTTGACTCAGTGCGTGCAGACCAAAAGGCTAATAACGAAACTCCAAAGTACGATGGTCACTGTAGAGAAAATACTAAAGAAGAATCATTAAAGAGAATTGAAAACGGTGAAGAGTATGTTATAAGACTTAAGTTGCCAGAGAACACTAATATTACATTTGATGATTTAGTTCGTGGAACAGTAACTGTAAGCACAAATGATCTTGATGATCAGGTTCTTATTAAGACTGATGGTTTCCCAACCTACCACATGGCAGTTATAGTTGATGATCACTTCATGGGAATAACTCATGTTATTCGTGGTGAAGAGTGGTTGCCATCTACACCTAAGCACGTTTACACATATGAAGCTTTTGGGTGGGATGCACCTAAGTATGTTCACCTTCCAAATATATTAAATAGCGAGAAAAAGAAATTATCAAAGCGTCAAGGTGACGTTGCAGTTATGGACTTTGAAAAGAAGGGTTACATTCCAGAGGCACTAATTAATTATGTTGCATTACTTGGATGGAGCCCAGAAGATAATAAAGAGATTATGAGTATAGATGAAATGATAGAGTCGTTTACATTTGATAGAGTTTCTAAGAGTGGTGGAGTGTTTGATATAGTTAAACTTAATTGGGTTAACTCACAGTACATTAAAGCTATGGAGCTTTCAAAGTTAACTGAGTTAGCTAAGAAATTCTTCGTTAGCGAGGGTATCTTAACTGCGGAGGAACTTACGACTAAATCTGAGTGGTTAAACTTAGTTGTAGATTTATCTAGAGAGTATGTAAATACTTTGCTTGAGATGCCAGAATTCTCAAAGAGTTTCTTTTCAACAGAAGTAATTATTGAAGATCAGGATGCTCGAGATATGGTTGAGATGGAGCATGTTCCGCAGCTACTTTTAGCTTTAAGAGGGTTTGTTGAAGAAGTTGAAACAGTTGACGCTGATTTTGCAGGTACAGTTATGAAGATGATTCAAAAATCTACTGGTATTAAAGGTAAAAACCTATTTATGTGTGCAAGAGTTGCTTTAACTGGCCAGTGTCATGGACCTGATTTAGTAAAATCTTTAATTGTTCTTGGTAAAGAGACTTTACTTAAAAGAATTGATTACACATTAGCTAATAACTGTAATTAGTTTTAAATTTATCCTATTAATAATAACCTCTGTCTAATATATAGGCAGAGGGTTTTTATGTTAGTGGAAAAGAAATTTTGGAATGAAAATAAAATTTTACTGTCCTATAAATAATAATATGTTAATAATGAGGAAATTTAATAAAGTCTAATGAATTTTGTGATATATTATAGTTGATATATTTATAGATATTTGTGTCTATAATAAGAGAGGAGTTACGGATTATGAAATTGTATAATAATTTAACAAGAACTAAAGAAGAGTTTGTCCCAATTACGCCAGGCGAAGTTAAGATGTATGTTTGTGGACCAACTGTATATAACTATTTTCATATAGGAAATGCAAGACCATTTGTATTATTTGATACTTTTAGAAGATATCTTGAGTATAGAAACTATAAGGTTACTTATGTACAAAACTTTACAGATGTAGATGATAAGATAATCAATAAAGCTATTGAAGATGGAGTTGAGGCTTCGTACATTAGTGAAAAATATATTCATGAGTATTTTAAGGATGCGGATGCACTAGGTATTAAAAGAGCAACTATTCATCCTAAAGTAACTGAAAATATAGAAGAAATAGTTGATTATATAAAAGTTTTAGAAGAAAAAGGTTTTGCATATGAAGTTGAAGGTGATGTTTTCTTTGATACGAAAAAATTTGATAACTATGGTAAGTTATCAAAGCAAAATATAGAAGAACTTCAAGTTGGTGCAAGAATTGAAGCTAATTCAGTTAAGAAAAACCCAGTTGACTTTGTACTTTGGAAAAAGAAAAAAGAAGGCGAACCAGCTTGGGAAAGTCCATGGGGTGAAGGTAGACCTGGATGGCATATAGAGTGTTCGGTAATGAGTACTAAGTACTTAGGTGAAACTATAGATATCCACGCTGGTGGACAAGATCTAATATTCCCTCACCATGAAAATGAAATTGCACAGAGTGAAGCTTACTCTGGAAAGCCATATGTAAACTACTGGATTCACAATGGTTATATCAATATTGATAATGAAAAAATGTCTAAATCAAAGGGAAACTTCTTTACTGTGCGTGATATCCTAAAGGATTATGACTCTGAAGTTGTAAGATTCTTTTTACTATCAGCTCAGTACAGAAACCCAATTAACTTCTCTAAAGATTTAATTGAATCCTCATCGAATGGGCTAGATAGATTATATAAAGCAAAATATAACCTTGAGTACTTCCTTGAGCACAATAACGAAGAATTCCTTAGAGATCCTGAAATGAAAGTTAAAAATGCATTACTTAAGCACCTTGATAAATTTATCGAGGTTATGGATGATGATTTTAATACGGCTGATGGAATCTCAGTAATATTTGAGCTTGTTAAAGATATAAATATTAATGTAAATGAAAATTCAAGTCTGGACTTAGTTGAGGAGGCTCTAAATGTTCTTATGGAACTTGCAGATATTATAGGAATACTTGCAAAAGAAGTAGAAATGTTAGATGAGGATATCGAAATTCTTATTGAAGAAAGAGAAGAGGCTAGAATGATAAGAGATTTTGCAACTGCAGATAGAATCAGAGATGATTTAAGAGAGCAGGGTATTGAGTTAGATGATACTCCACAAGGCGTTAAGTGGTGGCATTCAAAAAAATAGAAAGTGGTGTATTAATGGATAGTTTTTTTAGTCAGTTAGAGGTTCCGAAGTTATCTGATGTGGATATTCAGATGATGAGTCCTCTTGCTCTTGCATATCTTGGAGACGCTGTATATGAGATTTTTGTTAGAACATATATAGTTTCAACTAGTAAGATGAATGTAAATTATTTAAATAAAATGTCTGTAAATTTTGTCAAAGCGGAGTCGCAGGCTAAAATTGCAAAGTTTATTGAGCCAGATTTAAGTGAAGAGGAACTTAGAATTTTAAAAAGAGGAAGAAATCAAAAGTCAGCAAGTGTAGCTAAGAATGCAAGCATAGGTGACTATAGACTCGCAACTGGTCTTGAATCACTAGTTGGTTGGTTATATCTTAAAGAAGAATACAAACGAATAAATACTTTAATGAACATGGGTATTAGACATATTGAAGGAGATAAATAAATGAAGATAGGTAGCAGAGAAAAGGTGTATATAATCGCAGTTATTCTACTACTTGGAGTTTTGAGCGTAAAGTCCGTATATTTTGACGAAATTAAAAACCTTAATGATGGGGAAAAAGTGGTTGTACAAAATATGTATCAGACTTTAGATGAAAAGTACGATAACTTTTTATATAAATCAGGATTTCTTACTTTCAGAGTAGTGAAGCTAAAAGAAGCTTCGGAAAATGATGTGGATTTTTATCGCGCAAAAGCAAGAAAATATTTACTTCAAATACTTCCGATTCAGGAAGTAACTATTGATATGTTAAAGTAATATAATAAGTGAGGGCATTATGCCCTCGCGTATTAATTGAAATGGGGGTATAGTTATGAAAGTAAGTTTATTAAGTTATACGCCAGAACCAGAAAAGATTGTAGCATCAGCTGCAAAGTTGTGTTATTCTCAATCAGGTGTTGAAGAAATAAAAGAAAAATTAACAGATGAACAAACTCAGAATTTTTTGAGTATGCTTATGGATCTAGGACATATGTCGACTATAGAACATGTATCATTTACTTTTGCTATAGAGGGCGTAAGTAGAGTATTAACACACCAGTTAGTACGTCATAGAATTGCATCTTATTCTCAGCAATCACAGAGATATGTTAAGCTTAAGCAATTCGAATATATAGTACCACCAGCAATTGAAGCAAATAAGGAAGCGAAAGCTATATTCATAGATGCAATGGAAAAAGATCAAGAGTCTTATAATAAAATTACTGATATTCTATATGATGATTACTTCAAAGATTTTGTTTTAGATGGAATGGATGGAAAAAATGCTAAAAAAAGTGCAACAAAAAAAGCTATTGAGGATGCTAGATTTGTATTTCCAAATGCGTGTGAGACAAAGATACTTGTAACTATGAACGCTCGTAGTTTAATGAATTTCTTTGCACATAGATGTTGTGAGCGTGCCCAATGGGAAATTAAAGATATGGCGACTCTTATGCTAAGTGAAGTGAAATTGGTTGCTCCAACTATATTTTCTAAGTCAGGTCCAAGTTGTATGAGTGGAAAATGTCCAGAAGGTATTATGACTTGTGGTAAAATAGTTGAAATTAGAGAGAAATTTAAATCTTTATAGAAAAATGCTTTATAAAGATATATTTATAGATATATTTATTTATTTATGAGAGGAATGAACATAGTGAGCGATAATAATAAGAATGATATTAAGAATAATGATGTTAAAAGTGGTGATATTGGATCAAGTGATATAATTGAAGGTCGTAATCCGGTTATGGAAGCAATTAAGTCTGGAAGACCAATTAATAAGATACTAATTGCCAAAGGAACTAAAGAAGGTTCTATTAAGAAAATTATATCTATGGCAAAAGACAGCGGTATAGTTATGCAAACTGTAGATAGAAATAAGCTTAATAGTGTATCTACATCCGACAATCACCAAGGAGTTATTGCATATGTAAGCCCACATGAATATAAAGATCTTGATGAGCTTATATTTGAGTTAAATGAAAAAGAAGAGAATCCATTCTTTATTATATGTGATGAAATTAATGATCCGCATAATCTTGGTTCTATTATAAGAACTGCAAATGCTGTAGGTGCTAATGGGGTAATTATACCTAAGAGACGTGCAAGTGGAATAACTCCAGTTGTAGTTAAAACATCTGCTGGTGCTACAGAATATGTTCCAGTATGTAAGGTAACTAACATTGCACGAACTATAGACAAACTTAAAGATAATGGTGTATGGATTGTTGGAACTGATACGGATGGTGATAGAGCCTTCTATGAATCAGACCTGAAGGGCAAAATTGCAATTGTTGTGGGTAATGAAGGTAGTGGAATGAGCCGAATAGTAAAAGAGGCTTGTGACTTTGTCGTAAATATTCCAATGGTTGGAGAAGTGAGTTCGTTAAATGCATCGGTTGCAGCATCAATTCTTATGTATGAATCACTAAGGCAAAAAAATATTAAGTAAACAACTATTAAGTTGAAGAAACAGGTATTGTAATATCTTGACTATAAATTATCATATAATGTATAATGAGAGCAGGCTTTTAGAAACTAGTGCCTAGATAGGGGGCTTTTTCATAATGGATGTTGAATGTCATAGTAGAGCCTCTGATCAGTATGAAAATCGGTCAGAGGAAGAAGTGGTTAAAATAGCTAGCCTCGGGGATTCAAAAGCACAGGAATTCCTTATAAAAAAATATAAAAATTTTGTAAGAGCAAAAGCAAGATCATATTTTTTGATAGGTGCAGATAAAGAAGATATTATTCAAGAAGGTATGATTGGTCTATTTAAAGCTATAAGAGACTATAGACCTGATCGAATATCATCGTTTAAAGCATTTGCAGAGTTATGTATAACAAGACAGATTATAACGGCCATTAAAACTGCTACAAGGCAAAAGCATATCCCGCTTAATTCATATGTTTCGCTTAATAAGCCGATATACGATGAAGATTCAGAGAGAACATTACTAGATGTTCTAGCTGGGAAAAAGACAACAGATCCGGAGCAATTAGTTATTTCGAAAGAAGAAGTTACAAATATTGAAACTAAAATTGGAGAAATACTAAGTGATTTTGAGTGGAAGGTCTTATCGTATTATTTACAGGGTAAATCGTACCAAGAGATCTCAGAAGATTTAGACAGGCATGTGAAGTCAATAGACAATGCCCTTCAGAGAGTTAAGAGAAAACTTGAAAAGTATTTGGAAAGCAGACCTTAAAACTAATAGGGTATGAATATGAAAGCAATAAAAGCTCGTATTTGCTGAAAATTACTGATCAATATTTAATAATAGGTTTAATGTGCTAGTTTAAAAAGTTGTTTATGAAGAAAATAATAAATGTAATTATCTAAGGAGGATTAATTCAATGGCAAAGCAAACGTTCGAAAGAAATAAGCCACATGTTAACGTTGGAACAATCGGTCACGTTGATCACGGTAAAACTACATTAACAGCAGCAATCACTAAGGTACTATTTGATACGTACGGATTAGGAGAAAAGGTTGATTTCGAAAATATCGACAAGGCTCCAGAAGAAAGAGAAAGAGGTATCACTATCTCTACTGCTCACGTTGAGTATGAAACACCTGCTAGACATTACGCACACGTTGACTGTCCAGGTCATGCTGACTACGTAAAAAACATGATCACTGGAGCAGCTCAGATGGATGGATCTATCTTAGTTGTATCTGCTGCTGATGGTCCAATGCCTCAAACAAGAGAGCATATCTTACTTGCTGGACAAGTTGGAGTACCTTACATCGTAGTATTCCTTAACAAGTGTGACATGGTTGATGACGAAGAATTACTTGAATTAGTAGAAATGGAAATTAGAGAGTTACTTGACGCTTACGATTTCCCAGGTGATGATACTCCAATCATTAGAGGATCTGCACTTAAAGCTCTTGAAGGCGAAGCTGAATGGGTTGAAAAGATCGTTGAATTATTTAACGTAATTGACGTTTATGTTCCAGAGCCAACAAGAGAAACAGATAAGCCTTTCCTAATGCCTGTTGAGGACGTTTTCTCAATCACTGGTCGTGGAACTGTTGCAACGGGTAGAATTGAAAGAGGAATCGTTAAGGTTTCTGAGGAAGTAGAATTAGTTGGACTTGCTGAAGCTCCTAGAAAGTTAGTAGTAACAGGTGTAGAAATGTTCAGAAAGCTTCTTGATGAAGGAAGAGCTGGAGACAATGTTGGTTTACTTTTAAGAGGAATTCAAAGAGCTGAAATTGAGAGAGGACAAGTTCTTTCTAAATTAGGTTCAGTAAAACCTCATACAAAGTTCGAAGCACAAGTATATGTACTTAAAAAAGAAGAAGGTGGAAGACATACTCCATTCTTCAATGGTTATAGACCACAGTTCTTCTTTAGAACTACAGACGTAACTGGTACAGCTGTACTTCCAGAGGGCGTAGAAATGTGTATGCCTGGTGATAACATCGAGATGACTATCGAGTTAATCGCACCAATCGCAGTAGAAGAAGGCTTAAAGTTCTCAAT
>JBARWW010000052.1:0-2902 GCA_049647005.1 Acidaminobacteraceae bacterium
CGGAGACAGGATTCGAACCTATGACCTCCGGGTTATGAGCCCGACGAGCTTCCATCTGCTCCACTCCGCGATATATCTTTGTTACTACTATATTAAATTGGTGCCGAGGACCGGAATCGAACCGGTACGATCGCAATGATCGCAGGATTTTAAGTCCTGTGCGTCTGCCAGTTCCGCCACCCCGGCTAAAAATTATTAACAGCGACAAGACATATACTACAGCATATTTGATACCTTGTCAATAACATTTATAAAAATATTAAAATATTTTTTTGAACCAATGCACCTTCCAAGTTATCAAAGTCAGAAACGCTTATCTCAGAAAGGTTTGACGCCTTCATTATAGTTTCAAGAATAAGGCCACCTGCGTAGATTATATCCGCTCTTTTAGGCTGAAGACCAGTAACTTTTTTTCTTTCTTCTAAATTTTTTAACTCTAAATCACTATTTATATCTTTAATTTTTTCAAAATTCATTTTATAATTATGAATTTTTTCTCTGTCATACTCTTGCATTTTAAGGTCTATGGCAGCAATAGTCGTAATAGTTCCTCCTATGCCAACAATAACGTCTGGACTAAACTCTTTTATTTTTTGAACTTCTTTTTCGATTAACTTATCTACGAATAAAATCAATTCATCTTTTTCTTCTTTTAGAACAAGCTCAGAACTAATATATCTATCAGTCATTCTCACAGCACCCATATTTAGGCTCACGGCGCTGTGAATCTTATCTTTGTCTCCTAGTATGAATTCAGTGGAACCACCGCCTATATCGACGATTAGGACCTTTCCAGGATCTTTTAAACCTGCGATAACTCCATAATATCCAAGAAGTGCCTCTTCTTCACCAGATATTACATTTATTTTCATACCAACTTCATTAAATACATCATCTAAAAACCTTTCTTTGTTATTAGAATCTCTAACAGCACTAGTAGCGTAGGCACCAATAAACTTTCCACCAAATTCTTTTATCATTTTATTATACGCTTTTAGCGCCTCTACTGATTTTGACATTGATTCCTCTGAGAGAAGATTTGTTTTATCAACACCTAAACCAAGCCTAGTCATTTTTAGAAACTTATTCGCACTTATAATCTCATTATCTTTTACAATAGCATTTAATAACCTTATTGAATTTGAACCTATATCAATTACCGAGTACTTTTCCATAAGACACCTCGCATTTGAAATTTACATTGCTATATTATATTAAAAAAAATGCCAGGCATTCGCCTGACATCTATTAGCATTAACTATTACTTCCGTGGCTATTACCTTTTCTTGTAGATTTAGAACTTTTCTTCATAGATCTTTGTTTATCATCACTATCTTTTAAATAACCAGTTAGCATATCCTCAAAATTCAACTTTGGAGCACTTCTAAAGTCTCTTCCCGAATTTCCTCTGCTGCTACCACCTCTGTCTTTGCTATAACTTCTATCTTTGCTATAACCGCCAGAACTTGAACTTGAACTTGAACTAGTTCTCGGCTTATATGGAGGCTTATCTCCACCACTCTCAAAACTCTTCTTTTTAACAAAAGGTTTGTCTGATGGTGCTTTTGGCTTGCTTTCACTCGGCTTTGATTCTGAGCTTTTACTTGGGTCTGCTTGTCTTATAGATAAGCTTATCTTACCTTTTTCATCGATGCTTATAATCTTCACTTTAACCGACTGAGAATCTTTAAGATAATCCTTAACGTCCTTTACATAGTCATCAGCAATTTCAGAAATGTGACATAGTCCCGTTTTACCGTCAGGTAGCTCAACAAAAGCTCCGAAGTTGGTTATCCCAGTAACCTTTCCCTCAACAATTGTTCCAACTTCAAAAGTCATAAATTCAATACTCCTCCTTAGATTTTTGAGAAAATGCTAGTAATAACTAGCTTCTTCATAAATAGTATATCAGCGGATTTTCATCCGAGTTTAAACATTTTAGTTGATTTTTAAATATTAGTTATATTATATCAACTAGTTAATTATAAATTAACGTACAAACCCTGTCAATTATAAGCTGTATAAATTTAATATAAATGAAAAAATTTAATTATCAAGCGTACTTTCGCTGTTAATTTCTTCTTCGTTATCTTGAATAATATATATAATCTCATTTGCTTTAACCATTTTGAGTTTTTCTCTTGCTATTTTTTCTATCATTTCGTGACTCTGCGACTTCTCTATTTCTATTTTCAAACTTTCTATTTCTTCTTTCAACACCGCAATCTCTGTATTATAATTTTCTTCTTCTATTTTAAGCTCCTTATACTTCGATTCATTGGAAAGAATGGTATAGCCTATATAGACAAAAAATATTATAAAGAACACTATAATGATTTTATTACGTTTCAAAAAGCCTTTTTTACTTTTTTTCATAAAACCATCCTACCTTTTAATTAAGCTGTTTATAAAGTTCTTTTGCACCATCTTTACTTACATGTTCTTTTAATTCAAGAACTTCAACTTTAATTACTCTTTCACCAAAAGTAAGCTCTATTAAATCTCCAGCTACAACTTCACTTCCAGCTTTTGCGACTTTACCATTTATCGATATCTTTCCAGCGTCACAGGCATCTTTTGCAACCGATCGTCTTTTTATAAGTCTTGAATTTTTTAAATATTTATCTATCCTCATAATGTTAGCTCCTTTTCTCACAAGTCAACATGTCAATTTTACTAATACTATTATACATTTATTATATGTGTTTTTCACAATTTATTGCAAATTTTATGATTTATTATACATTTTTATAATTTTTTTGTGTAATACTTAAGGGTAATTTCTTTTTCACAAAACATTTATTATGAGAAATCAGTTAGTTTTTTTGACAACTGATTCTTGTCCTCTTAACAAAAAAAAAGCAGCTAGGCTGCTTTTCTATGTATTTCTATACGTTTACTA
>JBARWW010000053.1:0-15301 GCA_049647005.1 Acidaminobacteraceae bacterium
CTATAGCATTACCTTCCTTAAGTTGGTCTGGATTTTTATAGTTTACAGCATTAAGCTGAAATATATTGCCCGGAAGCTTTTTTGTACAGTTTGGTATATATGGATTATTGAAAAGCCCAATTGCAACTATAACATTTCTAGCTCTAAAATTGCCATTTGTAGTCTTAACTATGTAAGATTCATCATCTTTATATACACTTGTAGTTAAAGTATCTTCTAGAACATTTGGATCTAATTTTTGGGCGAATTTACTAAGAACTAAGTTAATTTCATCTTTAGTCATAAACTCATTGTCCTTTGGAAGTAAATCTTCCATACCTGGAATCCTAGTCATCCAATTTGGTGTAACTAAGGTAAATGAGTCCCACCTTTCATTTTTCCACGTATGTAGAATCTTATTTTTTTCTATGATGAGATTATCAATACCAGCTTCTTTTAGATAATGTGAACAACATAGTCCACTCGGTCCACCGCCAAGTATTATAGTGTTTATAGTTTTCATATTAAGTCTCCTTAAATCTTCAGTTTATATATTTTCGCATTTTAACTAAAGGCGATTTTATTTCATAAAAACATCTTTATATAATATCTCAGTTTCCAGCAACTTTTTATCTTTTAGCCACACAAGAACTTCATTAAAGGTCTCCGTGTCATGTATCTTAAGTTCACCAAATTTCACTAACTCAAGAGTTTGACGAACTGGCTCTGGAAAACCTAGATCACTAATTAGATAGTCTATATATTCTTTGTTTTCATTTTCGTCTATAAACTTAGCAGCTTTATCATAAGCTATAGCAAATTTTTTTATAGCCTGACCATTTTCCGATATAAATTTATCTGTAAATACAAACGCTCCAATATTCTCACCATAATCTGAAGAATTAGCTAATACTAGTCCACCGTTTACCGTTGATAAAGTTGCAAGCGGATCTGGTAGTAATGCCATATCTAATTTACCAGCCTCAAGCATCTGTAGTCTTACGGGGATTTGAGGTATAATTTCTTTTTTTACGACGCCTTTATCTATATTATTTGAAGCCATAATTTTATCTACATAATACTCAATTATTGTATTCTCAGATATGCCAACAGACTTACCAGCTATATTATCAAGCGTTCCTGCATTTGACATAAGTTTGAAATCGCCATTTGATCTATATGCAACTTTAAATTCTGATCCATTACTTATAGATGTAATTGCAGTAATTAGATCATAGTCAGCACCATCTAAGTTTCCACTAAGCAGTGCACTATCTCTATCCTTAGCACTAAAAAATAAATTTAAGTCGACCTCTATTCCAACTTCTTCAAAATATCCAAGTTTACTTGCAACAACAATAGGCGCTGAAGAATCACTCGGCATCATTCCAAAAACTAATTTAACAGACTTATCTAATTCTACTTTAGAATCTTTATTTTCTCCGTTTTTAGATACTTCTACACTTTCTATTGATGTAACTAATCCATTTGAAGCTGCACAAGCACTTATAATTGATACTGATAATATTAACATCATTATTAGATATATTTTTTTCATATTTCCTCCATATTTCATGTGTGATTATAATCTATAACACACTATTTCTTAAGCCTATACTTATTTTGTGGTCGACCTATCTTTCCATACTGATGCTCTATCTCAAGCACGCTATTGCATTCTAGATAATCAAGGTATCGTCTTGCTGTTATCCTTGAAACTCCAATTAATTCGGCTATTTTATTTGATGTGAACGATTCCTCGCCAAGATCTTTAATAACAGCCATAACAAGCCCGTAAGTATGATGGCTAAAACCTTTCATACTTTCAAAATCTCCAAGTTCTAGAGAATCACTATGTGTAGTTTCATTAGATATAGTTAATTTATCAATATCAGCTTGACCTATGTTTACATCTTTAAGCAATATGTCTTTTCTATTTTTGTACGTATTTAATGCCATTTTAAAACGATCAAATATAAATGGTTTAATTAGATAATCAACCGCTCCAAATCGAAATGCTTCTTCTACAACTTCATTGCTACTCTCAGCTGTTATAAATATTACATCACACAAGTGTTCATTGCTACGAATCCACTTTATAAGATTCATACCTTTATCTTTTGGAAAGAACATATCAAGAATAATAAGATCTGGTTTGTCTTTTTCTATTATCTCTTTTGCTTTTTCAATTGATAGTGCACTTGCAACAAGAGAGAAACCATCAACTTTTTCTAAAAACCTTGAATTTATATCTATTACCATTGGGTCATCTTCAACGATTAGTACTTTGATCATTATGTGTTACCTCCATAGGAATTATAATACTCCATTTTGCTCCGCAGTCATTTTCTATATCTATTTGCCCACCACTTTGCTCAACTATGTCTTTTACTATAAATAAGCCATATCCTCTGGAGCCATCCTTTGTTGAATAGCCCTTTTCAAATACAGCCTTTAGATTTGCCTCATCTATACCTCGACCATTGTCTTCCACTTCAATAATTAAATCGTCTCCATCATATCCAACAAATATAGTTATCTCTCCATCATTTCTACCCGCTAATTCATCTATAGAATTTTCTATAAGATTTCCTATTATCGAGCAAAATTTATCTTCTGTTAAGGCCGTCGGAAGTTCTTTTAAATGTGACAATGGTTTGACTTCAAACTTAATTTTTTTCTCTGATGCCTTATTGTATTTTGCAAGTAAATGTCCAGCTACAAATACATTTTCTATATTTTTAGTAAGTATGGTAATTATTTCACGTCTTGTATTTGATACCTCTGATATATAGCTAATAGCATCTTCATATTCTTCAAGCTGTATAAGTCCTGAAATTGTATGTAGTCTATTCATAAACTCATGGCTTTGTGCTCTCTGAGCACTCATAAGAGCCCTTATGCCAGTTAATTCTTCAGCCATTATTTTTACTTCTGTTAAATCCTGAAACGAGGAAACAACTCCGATTATATCTTCATTTTTATCTATTAGTAGATTATGCGAACACAATAGAATGTGACCGTTACTTAAGGGAACCTCTTCATTAAATACAGATGTCTTATTATCAAATACAGCTTTAAGTTTCTCACCATAATAATTGTTAGTATCATTTATAGAATCTCCAATTTTCGCATCACTAAGTCTAAGTACATCTTCAGCAACTTTATTAAAAAACTGAATTTCACCGTACTGATTTACAGCAAGTATGCCATTTTTAAGACTATGAAGAACAATTTCTCGCTCTCCAAGAAGCATTGCAATTTCTGTAGGATCAAGTCCAAATGTTGATTTTTTTATATCATTTGAAAGGTACAATGCACCTAGTACACCAAGTATAAGACCTATAGTGAGAGTCATCCAAAAACTATTGTAGTAAAACTTCAATTCTTGATTAACAGTTTCTATTAAAAGTCCAACCACAACAGCCCCAACTTGCTCTCCGTCCTTATATATAGGTGTAAATGCTCTAATTGCACTAATTAACTTATTTCTATCTGCTGAAATATAAGACTGTCCACTACTTAGAACTCTTTCTTCATCGCCATTTTGGTATTTTTTATCAAGACCGCTCACATATGGGTATGAATGTTTAACCCCATCCATATCCATAACTATTATATACTGAAACCTAGTCTTAACTCTTATATCCTCAACAAGTTCTTGTATTTTTTCATAGCCTTTTTCACTAGCTAAATTATCACTTATTTCATCAAGCGACGCTATAGTAACAGCCATGTCCATGGCATTATTACCCATTTGAAGCTCGATTGATCCTTTAATCTGTCTAAAATTCACAAAACCTATTCCACCAATTATTATTGTAAGTAGTAATGTTAGGAAAACTGAAAGTTTACGTTCTAATTTCATTAGTTTTCCTCCAGTTTAGGAATTCTGGCTTTGCTAATAGCATTATCTAATGCTCTAATAAGTCCTTCGCTTGTATATGTTGCTCCAGACACAATATCAACATCAGTGCTATTTTCTCTAATCACTCTATAAGGTATATTTTTAAAGACAACTTCACTTATTACAGGCATCTCTTTATGATGAGTTATATCTATCTGCAATATTCTATAGTCATCAGTTACAACCTTAACCTCAATATTTGAATTATATCCTGAGGCTATACCAACATATTCGCCTGCCATATATATATGTTTTGAATACTTCGATGAATATGAAATTATTAGTGTTCCAAGTAAAGTAGTTATAATTAAAGCACATAATAGAATAATTTTTTTGTGATTTTTCTTTATAAACATATTTTTTTGAATATAAAGTTTTATATTATTAAAAACATTTGATTTTAACATAATATTAAATCCCACCATTCCTCTTCCATGCACATATTTTAAGCTCTGCATAATCTATAATTTTATACATTATAATTCCAAGTAAACTTATAAGTATGATGGAAGCATATACACCAGGGTAATCTGCTCTCATCCAATAATCCATGATACTATAGCCAAGTCCATACTGCGTGCCATAGTTTTCAACAAAGAATAGGACACTCAGTGCTATACCTACACTAATTCTAAGCGTAGTAAGAATCGTAGGCAATACACTTGGTAAAACTATATTTTTTATGATCTCTAGTTTACTAGAACCTAAAGATACCATAACATCAAAAACGCCACTGTCTATATTCATAACCTCATCTCTAACATTTATAATAACTGGAAATAAAGTTATCATAATAATCATGATAACCTTAGTTGCTTCTCCAAACCCAAATACAATCATAACAAATGGCAGAAGTGCCATCTTAGGCACTGGATAAGTCATATAAACTATAGGTGACAAGGTTTTATTTAGCTTTGGATATAAACCAAGCACAACACCCATTACAATACCTATGATAAAAGTAATTAATAAGGCGCCGGTAAGTCTCATAACACTATATAGCAAATGATACTTTACATCCGAAAAATTATTATAAATTTTATTTAAAACCTTTAAAGGATCTGGTAATAGAACATTTTGATTTATTATTGCAATAACATACCACAGTATCAATACACTTGTAGTTATCATTACACTTTTAAATCTTTTTTTTATCATAATAGATCACTCTCTTTTCCAAAAGATCTTAAATCTCCAAGCATATCTTTATAAGTATCCAGATCCTCTGTATGAATTACTCCAAAGAGTTTATTAGCCTTTATGCTTTCAAACTTACCAAACTTATTCATAACTATAATTTTTTTACCTAGATACATTGCACTAGTATTATTGTGAGTTACTATCATACATGTCACTTTATGTTTTTTCCATATCTCTAAAAATAAATTTGTTGCACTTTCTCTGCTATAATCATCCAAAGAGGAGAATGGCTCATCCATTAGTAGAATATCTGGTTCTATAAGTAGAGCTCTTGCTATAGCTACTCTCTGCTTTTCGCCACCACTTAGCTGATGTGGATATGAATCGAGTAGTTTTTTCAAACTAAGCTCACTTATTATTTCATCTATTTTAAGTTCATAATTTACATTTTTAATTTCTGCTCCAAGTATTATATTTGCATACACAGTTTTCCACTTTAAAAGACCATAGTCTTGCGGTATATAGCCAATCACATGACTCTTAGGCGATAAATTATCGCCTCTTAATGTTACACTACCAAAACTAATATTACTTATACCAGCTATAGCTTTAAGTAGCGTGGATTTACCGCACCCCGAAGGCCCAATAAGTGTATATATTTCACCTTGTGGAATATTTATATTTAGTTTATGTAGAATTTTTTTATCACCATAAGAAACACTAAAATCTTTTATACTTAGCAATATAATCACATCCAAGGGTTTTATATTATAAAGACTATATCAATAGTCGCAAAACTAAATATTATTATACTAATTATCTGGTTTATGCTATATGATACATGTTTCATTATCTTTGTGCTATTTGGATCAACATTGTTATGCTCAATATAAAGAAGTATAGCACTTATAACAATGCCTATATTATACATAATTCCAAAATCTACAAATACGTTTAATGTTACTAAAAATATTAACATCATACTGTGAAAAACCTTCGATATTATAAGTGATTTATCTAGCCCAAAATATGCCGGAATTGAATAAACTCCATTTGACTTATCAAATTCTATATCTTGTGTACCATAAAGTATGTCAAAACCTGAAACCCAAAGTGCAACAATAGCACCTAGAATTAGTGGAACTATATCAAAACTTCCACGCACTGCAAGCCAAGCACCGACTGGTGCACCTGCAACTGTTATGCCAAGTACTATATGACACGCCCATGTAAAACGTTTTGTGTATGAGTAAAGAGTAAATAAAAACAAAGCAACTGGTGATAAATAAAAACATATAGGATTTATAAAGTAGGCACTTACAACAAATATAATGTAACAAACGATCGTTAATAAAATTACCTCATACTCTTTTACATCTCCCATAGGAATATGTCTACTAGCAGTTCTTGGATTTTTCTTATCCATATCTTTATCTATCCATCGATTAATTGCATTTGCACCAGTTCGACCTGATACAAGCGCAATTAATATAAGTACTATTAGCTTAAAACTCGGAAGTCCATCTGCTGCTATAAACATAGCTATAAGTGCAAATGGTAGCGAAAAAATAGTATGTGAAAACATAACTAATTCGCCATATGTTTTAATTTTATTTAAAACCATATTCCTTCCACCTCTTTGAAACAATATCTTTTATCCCACTAGTCATCTCTATATCATCTGGCCAAGTTCTAGTATGTCCTTCACTTGCCCATTTTTTAGTTGCATCAATTCCTATGCGATGTCCATAGTGCGATGTGTTTGAAGCGTGATCTAGTGCGTCTAGTGGACCTTCTGAAATAAGCAAGTCCCTCTTGGCATCTATATTATTAAATACCTTCCATGCAACAGTTGATAAATCGTGCGGATCTATATCTTCATCTACTACTATGATCATCTTTGTATACATCATCTGTCCTGTTCCCCATACCGAATTCATAACTTTAAATGCGTGTTTTGGATACGCTTTTTTTATCGAAACAATAACACAGTTATGGAAAACGCCTTCAAGTGGAAAGTTCATATCCAGTATATCTGGACACTGTATCTTTATAAGTGGTAAAAATATCTTTTCAGTAGCTTTTCCAAGATAACAATCTTCCATAGGTGGCTTACCAACTATAGTTGCTGGGTAAATTGGATTTTTCTTTCGAGTCACCTTTTCAACATGAAATACAGGATACATATCTTGAAGTGAATAGTAACCGGTGTGATCACCAAAGGGCCCTTCTAACTTTAATTCATCAAGTTCCACATATCCTTCAAGAACAAATTCTGAGTTTGCTGGAACATAGATATCATTAGTTATGCATTTTACAGTTTCAACAGCCTTTTTTCTAAGGAAACCTGCAAATATCATCTCATCTATCATCTTAGGAAGCGGTGCTGTAGCTGCATAGGTCATTGCAGGATCAGATCCTATAGCAACTGATACAGGCATTCTCATTCCTAATTTTTTATATTTTTCATATATCTCACGCCCATCTTTATGCCAGTGCCAGTGCATGCCGGTTGTTTTACTATCATATACATGCATTCTATACATACCAACATTTTGCTGTCCTGTTTCTGGGTCTTTTGTTATAACAAGCGGTAGTGTTATAAAGCGGCCACCATCTTGCGGCCAACACTTTAGAATTGGTAGTTCATCTAAATTCGGCTCTTCTATAACTTCTTGACAGGGAGCATTTTTAACTTTTTTCGGGAATATAAAAGCAAGTTTTGCAACCTTTGGAGCAACTTTAATTTTATCAGTTAAACTAACGTAATTACCTACATTTAGAAAATCAAGAATCTCATCCGATATTTCATCTAGCGAATTTACTCCAAGTGCCATATTCATTCGCTCATATGTTCCAAAAGCATTTATTAAAACAGGATATTTACATCCACGTACATTATTGAATAATAATGCTTTACCGTAGGCTTTAGATACCCTGTCACTTATCTCAGTTATCTCTAAATCACGATCAACTTCTGCATCAATCTTATGTAGTTCACCTTTTTTCTCTAGGTATTTAACAAAATCTCTTAAGTCTTTAAAAGCCATATATATCTCCTATTAGTTTTTTCTATTAAGTAATTTTACAGTTATATCTTTAAGTATATCTTTGCTAGCACAGTCAGGTAACTTGTTTATATTTTTTAGTGCTTTGTCTACGTATCTATTAGATACAAGTTCTGCACCTTTTATACCACCAAGCTTTTCTATGATATCTATAACTTCACTAGGATTTTTAGAACCATTAATAACATCTTCCATAGCACTATCAATCAGTTTCGATGGATCTTTTGCAACACTTAGTATAAGTGGAAGTGTATAGTATCCACTTACAATATCAATTTTACAGCTCTTACCAAGCTCATCAGGATTACCACTATAATCTAATAGATCATCTTGAATCTGGAATGCCATGCCTATGTTATATCCAACTCTCGCAAGATCTTTACATAATTTCTCGTCGCAATCAGATTCTTTTGCACCTGCATATAAACTCATAGCAAATAGAGTTGCAGTTTTACCACTGATTATTCTTAGATAATTTTTAAGTGATTGATCTACTAAGTATCTTGAGTTGTACTGAAGTATTTCTCCTGAACATATTTTCGCAACTGCTGAGGATATATTTTTAAGATTTTCTCTTGTATATTCATAGTCTGAAATCATTATAAGTGCTTTACTTAATAGGTAGTCACCTGTGTAAACCGCATAATTTTTACCAAACTTTGATTGAATTGTTTCACAGTTTCTTCTTTTAGGCGAATCATCAACTATATCATCGTGAACAAGTGTTGCTAGATGAAGTATTTCAATTGCCGCCGCTAAATTTATAATTTTTTCTTTTTCTGATTTTCCAAACTCCGATGACAATATGACCATAGCTGGTCTAAGCATCTTTCCACCACCATCTACAATTGGATAGAGGGCATCTTCAAAAAACTTGTTACTATCTTTTATAACTACTTTCATCCGATCTTTTACACTACTTAGATCATTTGAAAGCTTCATATGATTTTCCCATATTTTATGCACTTCAAACACATCCCCTGTTAATTTTTACCTAAATATAGGCTAGCACAAGTCTATCTATAATGTACAAAAAGCAACCCTAGGGATGCTTCATATACATTGTATTATATAACAATTTTTAATTTAATTGTATGTTAGTCTGTGTATAGATACCATTTCTTAATAAAGGGTACATTTTTCCACATCTTTTTAAATGCAGGTAAAGCGTAATAGTCAAGACCAAGAGTAGATCCAGATCCTCCAACTAAAGCAACTGACGCCGCAAGATACCAAAGCATCTCTGTTGGTGCCATACCCGAACTCCAGATCATAACACCCATAACAATAGTAGCAACTGATGAAAATGCACTAAATAATCCAACGATTAAAAGTGCTCCAAATACAACTTCTCCAATAACCATACCCGTTTGGAAAACAGTAGCAAGTGCAGTAAATCCTCCATCAGGAGTATAGAACATTGCATTCATAGACCAGTCAACCATGTTGGCAATAAACTCTGGAACAGGTAGAGCTACAACTGCTTCAACTCCTTCTTCAACCCATTCTGAAGCTCCACTAACACCTTCAATTACTGGGGCTGGAATTAAAAATATATTACTTGGATCCGCGATAATTTCTGGTAACTTAAGAAGACCTTCCCCAAGCCATTTATAGCCTAAGAATATTCTAAGAGGTACAAGCCAGAAGTTTGGTGATGCTTTTGAGAAGTGTCCTCCAAATAAACTTCTTCTATCTGGAACATGGAATACCTCATGCATAGCGTAAGTCCATACTTTATTAAATCCTGCAACTTGTATAAAGTAAATCAAGTTTATAAAGTGCTTTACCACCATTGCTAAAAATCCAGATAAACCAAAGAATTTGCCTGGTAAACCAAGATGTGCAACACCATATCTACCACCTATACAAACCATAGCACCGTGGAACTGTGGGTTATAAACTGATTTTTCTTCGCCCTTTAAGTCAGCTACTATATTCTTAGCAACTAAAGATGCGCTATGCTCAGCATTTTCAACCATTTGCGGAACTGGTCTCTCATGCGTTTTAGGTATATTAAATACATTATCTCCAACTGCATATACATTTTTATGATCAACTGATTCTAAGTTTTCATTACAAACAATTCTTCCTCGACCATTTTTTTCTGTCTCAAGTGAATTTGCAAGATCAGACCCTTCAACTCCAGCAGCCCATATAATTGTTTGCGCTTTTATCTTTTCTCCATTTCCAAGTAAAATTTTATCAGACTCAACACCAGTAATATTATTGCCAGTATAAATCTGTACACCTAATTTTATAAGTCTTTTTTCCGCCTTATCAATTAACTTATCTGGAAATATTGGAAGAACCTTTGGAAGCATATCTACAACATATAGATTCACATCTTCTACATCTATATAAAAATCCTTGCATAATTTTTCTTTCCATTCTCCAAGTTCACCAATCATCTCAACACCAGTGAAACCAGCTCCTACAACTATAAAAGTAAGCAGTTCTTTTCTTTTTTGTAGATCAGTTTCAATAGAAGCAGTTCTAAACATCTGAAGTATATGCTCACGAAGATTAACAGCGTCATCATATGACCATAAACCTTTTGTAAACTCTTTAGCTCCCGGTATACCAAAGTATGTTGGTTTTGAGCCTGTTCCTACTACTAAATAATCGTACTCATATTTATTATTTTTTGAAACCACAACTTTATTATCAAAATCTACAGTTGTAATTTCATCAAGAATAAAATCAACCGGTCTTCCTGCAAACACTTTCTTAAAGTCAATCTTAATAGCATCTTCTGGAACTCTACCTGCAGCTACTTCATGAAGCTCTGTTAACATTGTATGATACGAGTTCTTGTCAATTAGCATAATTTCAACATCTGATTTTTTAAGCTTTTTCGCAAGTTTTTTTGCAGTTAAAATACCACCATATCCACCACCAAGTACTATTATCTTTGTACTTGAAGTTTTTTTGATAGTATTTTGCTTTTCAACTTTCAAATTTGCTTTTTTCTCAATATTCATAGTGTATCCCCCTATTTTTTTGTTATTCATTCAATTATTCATATATAATACCCAATATTAGATACATATAATTTTTATTTATCACTTTGATAATTATTTATTTATCACTTTGACAAAAGTTTATCATATTTCTTTCAAATTCAACGCTTTTGTTCATTAGAACTCCTTTTAATTTATATTGTTCATGATTTAACAACTAATCATAAACAATATGAACAAAACCTATTTAAAAGAGACTTCTTTTGGTATTAATATTAGTGTAGACTATAAAATATAAGTATAACAATATCGATGGGAGATTAATATGTCTAGATACTTTAATGGAAAAGAAGTTGAACTACTTGCCCCTGTTGGCAATTTTGAAATACTTTCACACCTTATAGATTCAAAAGCTGATGCTTTTTATCTTGGTGGAAAAGAACTCAATATGAGAATGCACAGAAAAAACTTTAATTTTACCAATACAGAATTAAAAGACGCTGTCTCACTGATACATAGTAAAAATAAAAAAGTTTATATAACTGTAAACAACTTAATCAATGAGGATGAATTGGAATTTGCTCTGAATTATCTTAGATACCTTGAATATATAAAACCAGATGCAATAATAGTTCAGGATATGAGTGTTATTAAGCTAATTAATGATAATAATATAGACCTTGAAATTCATTCTTCAGTTATGATGAATGTTCATAATATTTATATGATTAAAGCTTTAAAAGAACTTGGAGTAACTCGCGTTGTTGCCTCAAGAGAGATGGATCTTAAAACAGTAAAACTTTTAAAATCACAGTGTGATATGGAGTTTGAATACTTTACGCACGGCGATATGTGTGTTGCACATGGGTCACAGTGTCACTACTCTAGCACTATATTTAATATGAGTAGCAATCGTGGTAGATGTATGAAACCTTGTAGGTGGAAGTTTGCTATAGAATTTAGTGGTAAAATATACGACGCAGGTTTTCCTCTTGCTGTTAAAGATCTTTGCATGTACGAAAATATGCCTGAGCTTATTAATAGTGGAGTTACCTCTTTTAAAATTGAAGGTCGTATGAGATCACATGACTATCTTCTAAATTTAATTAATATATATTCAGATTCTATTGATAGGTTTATAAGTGATCCCTTTAGTTTCCTTAGAGATAAAGATTTTGAGTATCTATATGAGAATCGCAAAAGAGATCTTTCTACTGCTTTTGCTTTTGGAAATCCTGGACTTGAAAATATAAATGAAAGATATGAAGGAACTGGTAAATTTTATAGCACTGGAAAAGTTTTTTCTAAGCCTATAGAAGAATTTTCTAAGAGTCAGGAGCGTATATATGAAATCAAAACATATATAAACGAACATCTTAATAATGTAGCTGATGCTAATAGTGACTCTTTTATAAAAGAAGCAAATAATAATAAACCTGCTCTTTCAATCAAAGTAAACAACTTTGAACAAGCTATACTTGCTGCAAAAGAAGGTGTAGACATAATTTATATAAATTTCAGTGGTTTTATACCAAATAACGATATAAAACTTGCAGATATGAAAATTTTAAAACTTTCATACCCAGATACTAAATTTATGCTTGCTTTACCTAAGATGTCTTATGAAGATGATCATAATATAATTGAGCACATAGCTAAAAATGCCTTAGATGCATTAGATGGTTTTTTAATAACTAATCTAGGTCAGCTAAATCTTCTAAACGACTTTAATTATGAAATTTACGGTGATTACACCCTTAATATCTTTAATAGTAGTTCGGCAGATTTTTACAATGAACTTGCTTTAGACAGATTCACATATTCTATAGAATCCGGACTTAAAAATCTAATTGATATTAAATCAAATATAGGTATAAGTAGTGAACTTATAGTTCATGGTTCTCCTAGCGTTATGTATCTTGATCACAATATATTTGATAATATTGATTCTGATATATATGCTAAAGAAATTGAAATATCTAAATCTAAAAAAAGACTACTCTCACTTAACTTAGTTGATAGTTTAGGAACTAAACATCCTATTCTAATAGATGATAAAAATAGAAATCATATGTTACTATCAAAAGAACTTTGTTATATAGATATAGTTGATGATTTATCAAAACTTGGACTTTCAAGTCTGAGAATTGAAGCTTCAAACTCGTCACTTGATGAAATAAAAACTCTTATTCGCGCATACAAATACGCAATATATAAGGAAGATATACTATCTTTAAAATCTCAATATAATAAAGTGATTTCACAAAACAAATATGGACTTGGTGCTTTACAATTTAATTAATGGAGGTCAATCAAAATGAATAAATACATTGGACCTGATAATATACTTAAGAAAAAAAATGAATTTATGTATCCAAATTCGCATCATTTTTATAAAGATCCACCTCAGATGGTTAAGGGATATATGCAGTATCTATATGATCATACTGGAAAAGAGTATCTTGATTTTTTTGCTGGTGTTTCTGTTATAAACTGTGGACATTGTAACCCCTATATCCTTGAAGGTACAATTAAGCAACTATCTACACTTCAACATACAACAAATATATATCTAACAGAACCTATAGTTAATCTAGCTGAAAAGTTGGCGGGCGTTTTCCCCGGAAATATAGATACAAGTTTCTTTTGCCTAAGTGGATCAGAAGCTAATGAAGGTGCTATGATTCTTGCAAGACTTCATACAAACAAAGAAAAATTTATCTTTTTTAATGGTGGACTTCATGGAAGAACATTCTTAACTACTGCAGTAACTGGAGTTGACATGTGGAGAATAGATCCATTCTATAACGATGCTTATATAAGATGTAACAACCATATGTTAGATAAAGAGCTTACAACTGAAGACGCAGCTAAATTAAATCTTAATTCGATAAAAGATATACTAGAAAAATATGCTCATGAAATAGCAGCTCTTATAGTTGAGCCTATTCAAGGTAATGCAGGTATAATAACACCACCACTTTGGTATTTCAAAGAATTAAAAGAGTTACTTAAGTCATACGATGTTCTTATGATAGTTGATGAGGTTCAAACTGGATTTGCTAGAACTGGAAAGATGTTTGCTATAGAAAACTTTGACACAGTTCCAGATATAATTACATGCGCAAAAGCACTTGGAAATGGTATACCAATATCTGCTTTTGCATCAAGTTCTGAGCTTGCTAAAAGTTTTACAAAACCTTCTGCATCAACACTAGGTGGAAATCCTGTAGCAAGTGCTACTGCAATAAAAGTTCTTGAGTATATAGAAAATGAAGATTTGATTGCAAATTCTTATGAACTTGGTGCTTATCTTAAAGAAAAGCTTGAATTTCTTAGATCTAAATTTTCTTTTATACATGAAGTTCGTGGACTTGGACTTATGCTTGGTATGGAAATTGTGCAAGATGGGAAAGCCTGCCCTGATTTAGTAGATATGATACTTGAGCAAATGATGAAACTTGGATTCATAATTGGTAAGAATGGAATTAATAGAAATGTACTTGCCTTTCAGCCACCACTAGTTATAAATAGAAAAAATATAGATGATATGACTGAGTCTCTTGAGAAAGTCTTTAAAAGTATTATTGTATAAAATCTACGCAAATCATAACTTTAGTCCATGCAATCAAATATAAAAAGATATGAGCCTTGTTATTAAAAATTCTCTAAACTAACAAGGCTCATATCTTTTTTGTTTTTTTTTGTATTATTATTAAATTATAACCCTAACGCTTCACTTACTAATGTGAAGAATGGGCTAACTCCAATTGTTGCTCCTGAAATTGCATCTGTATGATAGTTATCTTCCATATAAGTAATTTCAGCAGGATCTTGAGTGTCGATTAGGTAAGCTTCAACAATTTCTGCTTGAGTATACCAAGCACTTTGAGCTCCACCATTTTCAAGCATTCCATACTCACCATTCATAGATTGAGTAACCTTATCATCACCACCATCTTTATGAGTAGCATTCCAATTTACAGCTTCAATATATCCATTAACTACAGTTACATCAACCATAGATTTCCAACCTGTTTCTTCGCTAAAATCAGCTTCTTCTGCATAATAATAACCGTCAGTATATTTACCAGGCATAGCTGGTTCATTTGCAAGAGCTTCTTGAGCTAAAGCAAAGAATGGGCTAACTCCAATTGTTGCTCCTGAAATTGCATCTGAATGATAGTTATCTTCTTGATAAGTGATAGCAGTTGGGTCTTGAGTTTTAATTAAATAAGCTTCTA
>JBARWW010000054.1:0-4689 GCA_049647005.1 Acidaminobacteraceae bacterium
CTATCGCTCCACCCTCAAGTTTAACAGCATCAACTCCGGCTTCTTGAACGAATCTACCAGCATTTCTTATGGCATCTTCAACAGTTGTATGATATGTCATAAAAGGCATATCACCAATTACAAATGCATTTTTAACACCACGCCTAACAGCTTTACTATGGTGAATCATATCATCTAGTGTAACCTGAAGCGTATTTTCATAACCAAGCATAACCATACCAAGGCTATCTCCAACAAGTATTGTATCAACCGATGCTTCATCAAGAATTTTTGCAGTTGAATAGTCATAAGCTGTTAACATTGATATTTTTCTATTATTATTCTTAGACTCCATAAATGAAGTTGAAGTAAATTTTTTGTTCATATTAAACACCTCTCTAATTTATGATTATATTAACCATCAGTATTATCTCAGTAATTTTTCTATTTGTTCTAGCTTAGATTTATCAGTTCCTGACTTTTTTGCAATAGGTATTGTGTATCTTCCCATCACTTCATATAGTTCTATAAACTTAGAATTTTCCAAATCATTTACGTGATGCTTTATGGTTTTATAGTCCCCTCTTTTAATAGGACCCGTAAGCGCATCTTCTAAGTTAAAGCTTTCAAAATTACTAACAGCGCCCTTTATAAGCGGCATTAGAGATTTTATTGCAGTTTCTCTCTCAATTCCAATTTCACCAAATATCTCTACAGAAGAGTTAAGTAGTGTAATTAAGTAATTTGATGATATGCAAGCTGCAATATGGTATTTAACTTTGTTTTCTTTTGATAATTTTATGATTTCATTTCCCATTGCTCTAAGCAACATTTCTACATTATCATTTTGAGTATCTCCCTCAATAGAAAATACACTTGTTGTAAGTTCACTTAAAGCCTTGTCATTTTCTGCAAATGACTGTAGTGGATGTAAACTATAACAATTAGCTCCTAGTTTTCCAAGAAGCAAAAGTTCATCACTAGTTAGAGCACCACTCATATGAATAAAGGTCTTTTCCTTTAACACAAACTTCTTCCTATCAGTTTCCATTCTAAACTCACTAACTATTAACTCTGCTACATTAGCAATTTGTGAGTCTCCTGTCGTAATAAATACAATATCTGATTTTTCAACTAGTTCTTTTGTAGTTTCACAATAGCTGCTATGTGTCAGCTTCGCCATCTTTAGTGCTGATGCCTGCGTTTTTGAATATACATACTCTACACTTAGTTTCTTACTTGTAAGATATAATCCAAAAGCGTTTGCAACTTTTCCCGCACCAATAAACCCAATTTTCACTACTCCACTTCCTTTTTTGCTCTAATAAGAGGTCAAAAAAATATAAAAACCTCCCGCAGAAACCCACGAAAGGTATAGTTTAATATTTATAGTATCACTTGAAACCATTTAATAGTCCCACTTACCACGAAGTCTTTATAAATAAAGTTACGTTAAAGTTGTTAGCCTTAATTGCTTTATTTAATAACATGGTGGTCAATGAATAACTGGTAAAATACATAACTTATCTCCGTCTCGTTCCTATGGCTTTGAGCAGAATCTAGTTTTGTAAATAGACTTCCAAAAGGTAAATCTTTTAAGTAATAATTCATCTTATTTTTTAAGGTATAGTACAGCTGTTACCATCCTACTTTATTTTAACACTAGACTATACAAACATCAAGTTTCATAAAGAAAAATTTTACTTTTTTTCATATATAATTTTTATCTTATTATATGTTTAAGCATACATTTATAAAAATAATATGATTTAACATATATTTTACGTAATATATAGCATTTATCGTTTATAATGTTTAGGAGCGACTTATTCATAATACACTTATTATAAAGATTATTGCTTTATATAAACTAATCAAAGGGGGATAATTATGGAGGAATTTTCAAAATTAAGTTCTGATAGTCCTATTCGCGACATAGTACAACTCTCTGTTTCAGCTGGAAAACTAATGCTTGAAAATGGAGCAGAGACTTATCGTGTAGAAGACACTATCGAAATTATGTGCAAATCAAAAGGCGTAACTAAAGTTCAAACATTTGTTATACCTACAGGAATATTTATGTCTGTGGACCATAACGGCGAAATATACACCTTTATAGAAAGAGTATTTTCAACAAATATAAATCTTCAAATTATTACCGAAGTAAATGAACTCTCTAGAAGTTTTGTATCATCAAATTTGAGCACTGACGAATGTCGCAGTCGCCTTGAAGAAATTAGTCAAGCGGAAGGTATACCACTCAAGTTCAAATATATTGGTGCCGGGGTAGCCTCTTCTTTTTTCACACTACTTTTAGGTGGAGGCAGTTTAGAATTTATTATGTCATTTATACTCGGGATGCTTGTCCAGTGGGTACTTGAAAAATCTGGCGAAATATTCCCATCGTTTTTCATGAAATACATTGCTGGTGGACTTGTTGTAGCCACTCTTTCCTTTTTAGCATCCGAGTTAGCTGTACTTGTAAATATAGTTATAGATCCCAATCAAATAATAGTTGGAGTTATTATGCTCCTTGTTCCTGGTGTTCCAATTACAAATGCGGTTCGTGATACCATTAGTGGCGATTATGTTGCTGGTATGTCTAGAGCAACTGAAGCTATCATGATTGCAACTGCAATAGCAATAGGAGTTGGTATCGTACTTAACGTTTACTACTCAATCGCAGGAGGTTTCTAATGAATTTATTTTTTGAATTTCTAATAGCAACTGTATGTTCTATAAGTTTTGCCGTTTTATTTAACTGCCCAAAAGGCGAATTAATCAGTGCTGGTTTAAGTGGTGGTTTAGGATGGGTAATATATTCTCTTATAAAAGATCTTACTTCATCAGTTTCTCTTAGTGTTCTATTTGCAGCTATTGCAGTTGGATTAATCGGTGAAGCACTTGCTCATAAAAACAGAAAGCCCGCAACAGTATTTATAGTACCAGGTATTATTCCATTAGTGCCAGGATATGGACTTTATTATACTATGTTAACTGTAATAGATTCTGGACTTGGAGCAGCTTCAGCCATTGGTATAGAAACAATATTCGCTGCTATGTCTATTGCGAGTGGCCTTATAATCTCATCTGCACTTGGTAAAGTATTTAGAAAGAAAGCAAATAGATTTTCTTAGTATCTGGTTATAACATCTACTGTTGACATCAGCTTCTTTATTAATTATAATTGCTATAATACTAGTTATAATCAAAATGAATGTTTTTGGTTATATTAGATAAGTCATCTGGGCTTATTTATGTAAATAAAGGAGCTGAACAAATGAATTTACCATCACTTAAGATAGGCGATTTACTAGTTAAACTTCCGATTATACAAGGCGGTATGGGTGTTGGCGTTTCAATGTCAAATCTAGCAGCTGCAGTTGCTCGCGAAGGTGGAATTGGTATTATTTCAGGAGCGCAAGTTGGATATAAAGAAGAAGATTTTAGAAAACAAAACGACCTTGCCAATATCAATGGTCTTACAAAAGAAATCCGAAAAGCAAAAGAACTTGCTCCAAATGGTTTAATTGGAGTTAATTTTTTAGCGGCAACTAATAACTATGCAGACATGGTTAGAACTGCTGTTAAAGAAAAAGTTGATTTAATAATTTCAGGAGCTGGTATACCTAAAAATTTACCCGAACTTGTAATGGGTTCTACTACAAAGATTGCACCGATTGTATCATCTGCAAAAGCTGCTGATACAATCGTTAAATTTTGGAAGAAAAGATATGATAGACTACCAGATTTAATCGTAGTTGAAGGTCCAGAAGCTGGTGGTCATCTAGGATTTAAGAAAGAGATTTTACTTGAGGGAAGTGCACCAACTATCTACGAACTAACATCGGATATAGTTGAATCTATGAAAAAATTTGAAGAAAAGTTTTCTCAAAAGATCCCCGTTATTGCTGCCGGCGGATTGTTTAGCGGGTCTGATATAAGAGCTGCACTTGAAGCTGGAGCTTCTGGCGTTCAAATATCTACAAGGCTTGTTGCTACTGTGGAGTGTGACGCTCATCAAAACTTTAAACAAGCTTATATTGATGCAAATGCAGATGATATAGAGTTAGTAGTTAGTCCCGTTGGACTTCCTGGTCGAGCTATTATAAATGACTTTACAAGACGTGTTAAAGCTGGACAAGAAAAAGTTACCGCTTGCTATAGATGTTTAAATGGTTGTAATCCAAAAACTACCCCATATTGTATAACGGAAGCACTTATAGCATCTGTTACAGGCGATACTACAAATGGACTTGTATTTGTAGGTACAAATGGTCATCTAGTAAAAAAAATGTCTACAGTTAAAGAAGTTTTTAATGATATTAAGGCTGAATACTCAGCTACATTTGCAAAATAATAAACAACAAAAAAGACTGAAGTTGCTAATGGCATCGTTGAACTAAGCGAGAAATTAGCAAATGAAACTAAGCACATTTCAGAAGTGTTTGAGAATATGCATACACTAGCTGCTATTGCAGAAGAAAACTCTGCATCATCAGAGGAAATGAGCGCTAATGTTATGGAATTTACAGAGCAGATCAAAACATTCTCTGAATATATAGGTGAGCTTGAAAAACTTTCTGTTAATCTTAGAACAGAACTTAAAAAATACAGAATTTAATTATATATTTAAAAAGACTTCTAATATTTAATCTATGTGTTAGAAGTCTTTTTTTTGATGAAATTTCTATTTTCATAAATTTCTTC
>JBARWW010000055.1:0-21274 GCA_049647005.1 Acidaminobacteraceae bacterium
CTGGTGGAGGTTATAAGCCACTTGTAGCTGTGATTGATATGGATAATACAGCTACATCTATCGAGCTAGTAAATCGCATAAAGAGTGAAAGAAGTTATAGATTTAAAAATACGACCTACGATCAAGCAAAGTCTGATATAGAAAGCAATAATCTAAACTCAGCTATTGTAATTAATAGTGATTTCGAGAAAAAATTTCAATCAGGTCAGGATGTAGGTGTGGCAATTATGGCTATAGAAAATGGCGTTGATATTATGAACGTCGAATTTATGCTTAAATCCAAGATGTCGAGTATGTTCAGAGATTATAAAATAGCCCTTGAGATAAGTTCTGTTATAGTTCAAAATGCAGATGTTTCATTTGAAAAAGTATTTGTAGAATCTTTGTCAGATATAAAAGAATCGTGGGAATATAAAAGACCTATAAAAGTAGTGTCTACGGTAAGTGAGGGATTGCTTGCAGATTATGATTCAACTATGCATAGTGTACTCGGATTTACAGTTATGTTTGCAGCCTTTACCATCGTATTTTCAATAGGTGGCATTATAGAAGATAAGGAACTTGGAATGTGGAATAGGATTATTATATCCCCTATAAGTAGAATCAATATAATATGGCAAAATATGATTGTAACTATGTGTATAGGAGTGTTACAAGTGTTTATAATTCTATCTCTTAGCAGTGTCTTATTTGGAGTTTCATATGGTTCGTCTATACTTGGTATATTTATTATGATACTCTCATTTGTATTTGCGGTGTCGTCTATGGGATTTTTAATAGCATCACTTGTAAAAACTCATATGCAACTTTCGGTTACAACTCCGATTATACTAACTTCATTTGCTATGCTTGGAGGCTCTATGTGGCCACTAGAAATCGTAAATTCAAAGATATTAATATACCTATCATATATTACTCCACATAGATGGGCGCTTGAGGGGCTTGAGGGCTTAGTATCTAAGTCGTGGGCTGTTACAGAGATATTTGCACCAGCAGGTATTTTGCTAGTTATGGGAGTTTGTTTTATAAGTATAGGAATTATCTTTTTAAATAAAGCTGGCGATTTAGTGACTAGTAAGTAAGAATGTATTATAGTAGCACTTAGCGAATAAAGACTAGCGCTAGGTGCTTTTTTTTAAGTTTCAAATATAATTAAGATACGCTATTTTTTTAATATATTATATATAATGTAAATAGTGCTCAATTTTTATGGCTTAGCTACCGATAAACCTTGTAATAGTAGAGTGCCTAAAGCATTGCCCTAAATTTAACATAGATACACAAACTTGAGAGGTGTAAGATTTGAAAATCTTAAATAATTATTTTAATAAAAATAGTGTGGCAAATCAAGATAAAACAAATAACTTATTTGAAAAACCAAAAGTTGCAGGTTCTTCACTTGATCAAATAATCAACTCATCATCTGTTAAGCCTGAAAATGGACTAAGAGATGCTCTTCGCGAGCTTAAAAATGAAAATGTAAAGATTGATAATATGACTGTAAAAGAAGTAAATAATTTTCTTAAAAATGCGAGTGGAACTTTGGATTCCAAGCTTGAAACCGTTAGTTACGCTGCTAAAAAAGGTGTAGATATAACCGAAAAAAACCTTACTGCTATGCAAAATGCATTAAATGATAGTGTCAATAACGCTGAACTTATTCAAACCTTATCTGCAACAAAAGAGTCAGACTTAACTGGTGAGAAAGCGGTAAAAAAAATTGATGAGATGAATCTACCAGAAGATATAAAAGAAAAACTTAAAGGTGAAATTTCTAATAATAAAACGCTAAAAGAAGCGATTGCAAGTGTTGTAAGTGATACTCTTAAGATGGAAGTTAATATTAAAGATGGACTAGCAATAGTCAAAACTGATGATAATGATAGATTTATGAATTTAAAAGATATGGTAAAGCTACTTGAGTCAGTAAGCAAGATTTTAGATAAGTTTGGTGAAAAAGGTCTTGATATAATAAAAGATCTTTTAAGTAGCCAACTAAGTGGTCAAAAGATACTTGTAAGTTTAAATTTTATAGAAAATAGTGACATGTCTTTAGAGCAAATAAAAGCTGAAGTTGATAAACTAATAGAAGTCGAAAGCCTTGATAGCAAAGAAGATTTAAATGTTGAAAGCAAAGTTGCTGATAATACAAATGAAGTTGATAAAAATATAGATGTTATAAAGGTAAGTGACTCTGAAGATAAAAGTGTAGAAAGCCTAGCTAGCAGCTTAGAAGTTGAAGATATACCAGCTGCAATGCTTGATAGACTAGAAGGTATGCTATCTGATATAAATGCTGAAATTGAAGACGAAAATATGATACTTGATGAACTTACTAGCCTAATTGAAGGTGGAGGAAACTTTAAATTCTTTGTTGTTAAGGAGATTACTGAGAAGATTATTGAAGTAAAATCAGAGTTTGTTAATTTCCAAAAAGATATACGAAATACAATTGATGATGTCCTTATAGAGCCTGGAAAAACTAAAGAAGTAAGTAAAGATGAAATAGTAGAACTTATAGCAAAAGCAACTCAGAAGCTAGATGATGTAATTATGAAGAGTGATATAACTCTCTACACCTCTATGAAAGGTGAGAGGGATCTAGTTAAGATGTCTAGTGACCTAGCTGATGCAAGAAATATGATTGGAAAAGGAAATATAAAAGGTGCACTAGATGTTATAAAAAGTGTTCGAACTAAGATAGAAAATATGAAGTTTAATCCATCTCTTACTAAAGTAGAGGGTCACTTAAAGGATAAAGCAGATTCATTAATAGATTTAAATAATCAAAACTACGCATTTTCAAAGACGGATATTACACCATCGGGACGAGGTGTGTTAGAACTTATGCGCTCACTTGGTCTTAATCATGAGTACGAAGTGAGTGAAAAGCTTCAGCATAATTTATTGAAAGAAGACTCATCTCTTAAAGATAATGTTAAGATGGCACTTCTTAAAATGATGCAAGATAGCAAAGACTCAAAGACAGTTGTCGAAGGCGTTGAGAAGTCACTTAATAATTTAACTGGACAACAATTACTTAATCGTAATAATCCAAATAGTGAGAAACAAAGTCTTATGTTCAATATACCAATTGAAACGCCTACTGAAGTTAAGAATTTAAAACTTTATGTTAATGGTCGTGAAAAAGCAAACGCACTTGATTGGGAAAACTGTAGTTTATACTTTGTAATTGAAACTAAGAATTATGGTATGACGGGTGTTAAAATTGATATAAGTGATAGAAGTGTAAATTTAACTATAAGAAATGATGATGACAAGATAAAGAAAGTTGCAGAGCCACTTGTAGATGATGTGCTAAACGAATTTACAGAGATAGGTCTTAAAAAAGGTGTTGTTAACTTTAGAAAACTTAATTTAGACAAGGATAATAAAGCAAATGTTAAAGAAGTTGAAGACTCATCTAAATATGAAATTGAAAATAAAGCAAATGCAGCTAAAGAAGCAAAAAAAACTATGGAAGGATTTGATTTTAAAATATGATTAAAAATATTAATTATAAGGAAGTTGAAAATTACAAATCAAGTTCTTCATATGACTTAGAAGGGCCTGCAAAGGATCTTATAAAGGATGCAAATGAAAATAATATTCCTATCGAAAATGATGTTAAGACGCTAAAAAACCAAATTGATATGGATTTAAGAGATAATATTCCAACTCAAATATATTCGGTTGTTTCTGGTATAATAGGACTAATAACTAAACTAGAAGAGGTTGATAAAGATGAAAGTTAAAGGAGTAGTAGCAAAGGGAAAAATTAAGGGTAAATCAACAGCAAAAGTTGCAAGTCCATCAATTAGTTTTCTAGAAATACTAGAAGTAAAAGAAGATGATAAAGCAAGAAAAATGCTTGAAGAAGCACTTGAATTAATAGAAGAAAAAGGGAAGGGTCTTTCTGATAGGCGTACTGTTGAAGCCCTTCTAGACTATAAAAAAATGGTGAAAAATTTTATTAAAGAAGCTGTAGAATATGGTCTTAAAGTTGAAGAAAAGCGTGGATTTTCAAGAGGCGGACGTGGTAGATCACTTAGAACGGTATCAAATATTGATGCTAGATTAATTGAACTTACAGAGGCGATTTTATCCCAAGAAAAGAAACATATAAATATACTAGATAAAGTAGGAGAGATACAGGGCCTTTTAGTTAATTTATATTTATAATGTATATTACAATGATTGATGCTCGATTAAAGATTTTATTTGAATAAAATATCGGATTTATATTTTCACATTGGCGATAATCGACAATAGAGTTACAATATAAATTCAGATTTTATAGTCAAATGAAAATCTATATCTTGCGCTTCAATTCATTGTAATATACTGTGATAGAAAAACGTTAAGACCTTCAAGACCTTTAAAACCTTAAATGTGTAGAAGCTAGTGCGCGCTTCTGGGAATAGTGGTGGAGAAAACCAACTTATTATATTAATTGAAATGGATGTTTATACATTAAATTTTCAAAAAAACATTGACATAATAAATCATCTGATTTACAATGAATAACAACATAACAAGTTATAAAGGCGTTGACGAGAAGAGTAAGTTTTAGGTAATTGCTAGGAGCGAGCTGACGGTGGTGAGAGTTCAGCAGCAGGACTAAAATGGAAGAACATCTCTGAGCTTCTAACCAAAAGCCTATATTGATGGTGAGTAGATTTAGACGGAACCCAACCGTTACAGTGGGAACGGTATCGATATATATTATCCGTACTGAATTAAGATACTATTACTATAATAGTAATTAGGGTGGTACCGCGAAGCATAGTCTTTCGTCCCTAGCATACGCTAGAGATGAAGGGCTTTTTTTATGCCTAAGATTCTGAGTAATAGTAATCAACTCTCCTAGCGTATGGTTGTTCTTAGTACAGGGTATCCAACTTTAAGTCATTCTGATCAAATGAAATTTTCTAAGTTGGAAGCTATTTGTCGATAAAAACAAATGACAAGTAAACATATTATTGTATAAGAGATTTTAGGAGGAACAAAATTATGGAAAAATTATTATTACCAAAAGACTACGATTCAAAATTAACATTACTTGAGACTGAGGTTGCTATTAAGCAAATTAAGGACTTCTTCCAGATAGAATTAAGTAAAGCGCTAGAATTAACAAGAGTTTCTGCTCCTTTATTTGTAAGACCTGAAACGGGACTTAACGACGATCTTAACGGAACTGAGAGAGCTGTAAGCTTTGATGTTCCTGGTATTGGGTCTAGCGTTCAAATCGTACATTCATTAGCAAAGTGGAAGAGAATGGCACTTCACAGATATAAGTTTGAGATGGGTCAGGGTCTTTATACTGATATGAACGCGATTAGACGTGATGAAGAACTTGATAACCTACATTCGATTTATGTTGATCAGTGGGACTGGGAAAAAATTATATCTAAAGAAGATAGAACAGAGGAAAAATTAATTCAAATTGTTAAAGTTATTTATGGAGTATTCCTTAAAGCTGAAAAGTATATTGAAACTCTTTACCCACATATTAAAGGCTTTTTACCAGAAGAGATATTCTTTATAACTACTCAGGAACTTGAAGATATGTACCCAGGAAAGACTTCAAAAGAAAGAGAAGATCTAATCACTATAGAGAAAAAAGCAGTATTTTTAAGCAAAATTGGCGGAACTTTACTTTCGGGCGAAAAGCATGATGGCAGAGCACCAGATTATGATGATTGGGATTTAAACGGAGATATTTTATTCTACAACCCAATTTTAGAGCGTGCATTTGAATTATCTTCAATGGGCATTAGAGTTGATGAAAAAGCTCTTGATAAGCAACTTAAGATTGCTGGTGCTGAAGATAGAAAAGGTAGTGAATTCCACTCAATGTTACTTGCTGGAAAACTTCCATATACTGTAGGTGGCGGAATTGGACAGTCAAGAATGTGTATGTTCTTCTTACAAAAAGCTCACATAGGAGAGGTCCAATCAAGTGTTTGGACTCAAGATATGGTAGATGCTTGTTTAGAAGCCGGAATTGACTTATTATAATAAAACTAAAGTGAGAATATATTAAAACTAAAAAAAGGTTGTAATTGGGTAAATGATCTACCCAATTACAACCTTTAATTTTTTAGACTATTTTAGATAGAACAATTTATAAATTACTACTTTTTATCAGAGTCATCTGATTTACTTAAGTCTACATTTGAATCACTAGGCTTAGTAATATCGATAGTAGATTTAGTTTCTGAAGTGTTTGAAGTAAAATCGTTTGATATGTAGTCATTAAGAACATCTTTATCTGAATCTATATCAAAATGACCTGAATTTTCTTGATATAAGTGGAACTTAAAAATTCTTGAGAATGCGCTTAATATAAGACTAATAATCATTTGAATTGAATACACGATAATAAATGGTATAGAGCTAAAATCTGCATTAGCTGACATTGAGGCGCCAATTGAACTGACTCCTGTAGTTACAGAAGCAGCACCTTGAAATAATAGTGATATAATAAATACTACAAAGATTAGTATAAATAGTGTTAAAAAGTTTGACTTACCAAATTTAAGTGTCTTTGAAATAGTTTCAATTGGACCGTTATCTCCAATGGCCATAACAGCGTCATATGGTTGGAATACAACGGACAAAAATACTATAAGCACAAATGCTGCAATACCAATTATAACGGCTAAAAAGGTTCCAATTTTAAATGCTATGAAAAATAGTATTGCGAGTACAATCTCAATACATATAATAACTAGAATCATTAAAAGGCCAAAGCCAAGTAACTTGTGTGGATACTTAGTAAGTCCACCCATAAAGTCAGAAAGTCCATTTGATTGGCCTTTAATAACATTTCTAATCATGTACATATTGCCTGATTCTACAAAAAGTGAAAATGCAATAATTGCAAATAAAAACAGGAAGTACGATCCGACAAATCCGCCAGGATTTGATTGGAATTTGTTCATAAGCATGTAAGGGTTATTTGAAGCCCCCTTCATTAATGGCATTATTATAGCAAGAGATATAGCACCCATTACTATGTAAAATATAAAATTTGGTACTAGCACAAACAGGTTGTTTTTTAAGGTTTTAAGTGACTTATCAAAAAAGTATCCAAAACCTTTGTTTTCATTTTCCATAAAATCCTCCCTACAGTAAAAAAATATTAATTCATAGTGAGTATATCATATTTTAATTCGAAAAATGTATATTTAAGGAAATTTTAATACCTGTGAAACAGATATGAAATATTATTGAGTATAGATATATTTAATAGTCTTATTAATTTGGTATATCATTATGTATTAGGTATAATGGTATTAGAAAATAAATAATTAAAGGAGAGTAGATATGATGAAAATTGTAAAGGCACTCATCTTTGTGGTATTAGGTGTAATAATACTATTAGCATTATTTATCTTATACGCTATTGCGACAAATTATACGCCAGCAGATATAGAAAAAGCTATAGTATATAATAGTAGTGATGAAATTATGGACGCAAGTAAGGAATTTACTGTTACAACATTCAATATAGGATATGCTGGACTTGATAAAAGCAAGGATTTCTTTATGGATGGAGGGGTAAGTTCAAAATCAACTTCTGTAGAAAAAACCATTGAAAATCTAAAAGGTATCACGGATTTTTTAGATGAAACAAAATCTGATTTTTACGCACTTCAAGAAATAGATATTAAGTCTACTAGAACATTTGATATAGATCAGTCTAAACTTATAGCGGATAGGTACAAAGAATATGCTAGTTCCTTTTCTTATAACTATAAAGTTAAGTGGGTTCCAGTGCCGTTTACAGACCCAATGGGTTATGTTAATTCAGGTATTATGACACTTAGTAAATATGAGTCAACTTCAAATACAAGATATACTCTTCCAGGAAAAGAAACATTTCCTAGGATATACTTTATGCTAGACAGATGCATTATGGAAACTGTAACTCCACTTTCTAATGGAAAAGAATTGTTGTTTATAAATCTTCATTTATCAGCTTTTGATAAAGGTGGTACAATTAGAGCTCAGCAAGTTGCGTTTTTAATAGATTATATTAAAGAAAGAAAAACGGAAGATAATTATATAATACTTGCAGGAGACTGGAATCACTTACTAAGCAAATCATTTATAGAGAATTACAAAGGCGAAATTCCTGGGTGGATAGCACTTCTTCCAGATTCTCTATTTGATCTAGGATTCACTTTAGTTGCTGATGAAGATGTAAACACAATAAGAGCAACGTCAACACCTTATATAAAAGGTAGTTCATTTGAAACTGTAATTGATGGTTTTTTAATATCAGATGATATAGAAGTAATTGAAGTAAATGGTCATGATTTGGGATTTGAATATAGTGATCATAATCCTGTTACTGTACGGCTAAAATTTAAAGATAAGTAATACTTATATATTTTTATGGAAGAAACTCAAACCATGATATAAAAATAGAAGGTAGACGGGCTTTTAAATGCCTGTCTTTTTCTGTCTAATAGTCGAGAATAAAAAAACAAAAAAGTAATAGTTATCCCATATATCCTATGATAAAATAAGTTAGAACAAGTGTTCCGGGAGGTAAAGATGAATTTAGATGGTTTAAATGAAAAACAGCGAATGGCAGCAGAAAAAACGGAAGGTCCGCTTCTCATTTTAGCTGGTGCAGGTAGTGGTAAAACAAGAGTTCTCACGCATAGAATTGCGTATTTAATTCAGGAAAAAAATGTGCGCCCGTCAAGCATACTTGCGATTACCTTTACTAATAAAGCTGCGAGTGAAATGAAACTTAGAGTTGCATCTCTAATTGGAGATGTGTCTTCAGGTATGTGGATGGGAACTTTTCACTCTATATGCGTTAGAATTCTAAGATGGCATGCTGATAAAATTGGATATGGAAAAGATTTTGTAATATATGATCCAACGGATCAAAAGACACTCGTAAAAGAGTGCTTAAAAGAGCTAAACATTGATGATAAAAGAACTACTCCAAAGTACGTACTTGGAAAGATATCGGACGCAAAAAATGAGATGATTTCACCAGTAAAATTTGAAGAAATAAATTCTGGCGATTACTATCTTGATAATGTTTGTAAAGCTTACACGCTATATCAAAGAAAACTTAAAAGTAATAACGCAATGGATTTTGATGATCTTATACTTAAGACTATAGAAATATTTAAAACTTCAAGTGAAGTTTTAAGTGAGTATCAAAGAAGATTTAAGTATATACACGTTGATGAGTACCAGGACACAAACAAGGCTCAGTATCTTCTTATAAGAATGCTTTCAATAGGACACTTAAATTTATGTGTTGTTGGTGATAATGATCAGTCTATCTACGGTTGGAGAGGGGCAGACATAAGAAATATAACAGATTTTGAAAAAGATTTTATGGGTGCTGAAATTATTAAACTTGAACAAAATTATAGAAGTTCAAAAAATATACTTAATGCGGCTAACCATGTTATAAAAAACAATCTAAATAGAAAATCTAAGAACCTATGGACGGATAATGATCTTGGTGACAAAATACGATACTATAAAGCTTCGTCTGAGACTGATGAAGCAAGAAATGTTGCCCAGAAAATTATAGATATGATTAACATTGAAAAAAGACCTCACACAGACTTTGCAGTTCTTTATAGAACAAATGCACAGTCACGTGTAATTGAGGATGCATTTAGATATGAAGGCATACCATACAAATTGGTTGGTGGAGTAAAGTTCTACGATAGAAAAGAGATTAAAGACTTAATTTCTTATCTTAGATTAATCCAAAATCCAGTTGATGAATTAAGTGTTAAGAGGGCGATCAATGTACCAAAGCGTGGAATTGGTCCCAAAACTCTAGAGAAAATTGCATCTGCAGGTATGGAAAGAGACTTATCATTATATGAATCTATTCTTTATGCTGCAAAGAATGAATTGTTTAGTAAAAAGGTAAATCAGGGTCTTAAAGAATTTACAAAGGTAATAGAAGATCATAGAGAACTTATAGAAGTAAAGTGTGCGTCTGAGATGATAGAGATGGTGCTTAATGCTTCGGGATATTTAGAAGAACTTAAGCTTGACAACACTCTTGAGTCAAGAAGTAGAATGGAAAACCTTAGAGAACTTATTTCAGCAGCAAAAGACTTTGAAAAAGGTTCTAATTCAGGTAACCTTCAAGACTTCCTTGAGGAGTATAGTTTAAAGGCTGATATAGATAAGTTAGAAGATGAAGAGGATGTTCCAAGTGTACTGCTTATGACTATGCATAGTTCAAAGGGACTTGAGTTCCCTGTAGTATTTATAGTTGGAATGGAAGAAAATATATTCCCATCAGCCAGATCTATAGAAGAAAATGATGATGTTGAAGAGGAAAGAAGACTTGCCTACGTTGGTATAACTCGCGCTGAAGAAAAATTGTTTGTTAGCCACGCAAGTATTCGTAATATGTATGGAAAAACACATTGCAATTTAGTTTCAAGGTTTATTGAAGAGATACCAAAAGAATTAATTGATTCACCAACAGGTGAAGTTGCAACGAGAGCAAAGAAAAAAATTGCCTTTTCACAGCAAATGAAAAATGAACTTCTTAAATCTAAAGAGTCTAGAGCAGAGATAACTGATTCATCAGCACTTAAAGCTGGTGTTAAAGTAATGCATAAAGTATTTGGTGAAGGTACGGTTATTACAACAAAAGGAACAGGTGATGAGATGATGCTTACAGTTGCTTTTAATTCAAAAGGCATAAAGAAGTTAAATCTTAAAATGGCTCCGCTAGAAGTTATTTCGTAGAGGTGTAAAAAAAATGAAAGATCTTAAAACAAAAATAGACAATTTAATAGAAAAGATAGATAAACATAATAAAGAATATTATATAGATGATAAACCAACTATTACAGATTTTGAGTACGATAAACTTATGAGAGAATTAATGGATATAGAAGATGCAAATCCAGAACTTAAATTTGATTATTCGCCATCCCTTAGAATTGGTGGAGCCGCTCTTTCAGCTTTTAGTCAGGTGCAGCATAAGGTTAAGCTTTTAAGCTTAGATAACTCTTATAATGGAGATGATTTGAGAGATTTTGATATGAGGGTTAGGAAGGAACTTGATGAGGATTATGAATATGTAGTTGAGTATAAATTTGATGGTCTTAGTGTTGCTCTTAGATATGAAAATGGTATTTTTGTTGAGGGAGCAACTAGGGGTAATGGTCAAGTTGGTGAGAATGTAACAGAGAATTTAAAAACGGTAAAATCAATCCCACTTAAACTCTCAAAACCTCTAAATCTAATAGTTCGCGGTGAAGTATTTATACCTAAAGATAAGTTTGTGCAGTTAAATGAATCTCAAGAGGAAAAAGGACTTGAACCGTTTGCAAATCCTCGTAATGCAGCTGCTGGATCACTTAGGCAACTTGATTCAAAAATTGCCGCTAGTAGATCACTTGATATATTTATATTTGATTTACTAGATGGTGATCTTGGAACAAGTAGTCATAGTGAGGTTTTGCTAGCACTTAAAGAACTTGGTTTTAAGGTCAACTTAGCAAAAAAGTGTTCCACAATAGATGAAGTTATAGATTACTGCTTAGAAACTACTGATACTAGACATGATCTTACTTTTGAAATAGATGGCATGGTTACAAAAATTGATAATCTTGCTCAAAGAGACGCTCTTGGTGTTAAAGCTAAGAGTCCTAAGTGGGCGATTGCATATAAGTTTCCAGCAGAGGAGAAAATTACGCTTGTAAAAGACATAATAGTTCAAGTGGGTAGAACTGGTGTACTAACTCCAAAGGCTCAACTTGAACCTGTTGAAGTTGCAGGAAGTGTTGTGGAGTATGCAACGCTTCATAACCAAGATTATATAGATGAAAAAGATATAAGAATAGGCGATAGTGTAGTTATACAAAAAGCAGGGGACGTAATTCCGGCAGTTGTTAGAGTTATTATGGAAGATAGAATGGATTCATTTGAGAAATTTACTCTTCCAAGTGAATGTCCTGAGTGTGGATCAAAGACTAAGCGTGCTGAAGGTGAAGTTGCAATTAGGTGTATGAATGTAAATTGCCCTGCTAAAGTAAGACGTGGAATTATGCATTTTGTATCCAAAAATGCTATGGATATAGATGGTATGGGTGAAGCCGTAGTTACTGCACTTATAAATGCAGAGTATGTTAAAGATGTATCTGATTTATATTATCTTCATGTTCATAGAGATGCCCTACTTGAACTTGATCGAATGGGTGAGAAGTCAGTTGATAAGATGCTAGAAGCAATAGAAAAATCAAAAGAGAATGATCTAAGTAGACTAATTCATGGACTTGGTATACCGCTTATAGGATCAAAAGCTGCTGAAACCATATCTAAAAAAATAGGTAGTCTTAAAGCTTTAATGTATGTAACGGTTGAAGAGCTAATTGAAATAGATGAAATTGGTGAAAAGATGGCGCTTAGTTTAGTTGAATTCTTTGGTAGAAGTAAATTTGCTGAGATGTATCTTAAATTTCATGTAGCTGGAGTAAATACATCATCAAAATTTGTTGAAAAAGAAGAGTCCGAGTTAATTTTTAATGGGCTTACATTTGTAGTTACGGGTACACTTACTTCATTTTCTCGCGAAGAAGCAAAAACGATGATAACAGATCTAGGTGGGAAAGTAAGTTCTAGCATAAGTAAAAGAACAGACTATCTACTTTATGGTGATAAGGCTGGATCTAAGCTCAAAAAGGCGATAGAACTTTCTGTAAAAACTCTTACAGAAGATGAGTTTATACAAATGATAAAAATATAAAAGTAAATTTATATACATGTATCCTAGTTACTTAAGATTGGCCTATAAAGGTTAAACTTAAGTAACTAGGATTTTTATCTATAAAAACAACTAATATTAATTGGTATTCGAGTGCAAAAAATGTCGAAAAATAAAAAAAAGGAAGAATGTTAAAAAAACGTAGCATTATTGTTTAAATTTGTTAATATATGAGTATAAAGAAAATTAGAGATTAAAAATATTTGTGATTATTCAGAGTTTTTTTAAGTTTTATTAGACAAAGTAAAGTTAGTTACAAAAAAATATCTACTGACTTGATACAAAATTCGTAGAGGGGGATCTTAATGCAGAAAACTAAGCCAAAATTAAATACTATTATAGTTGTATGTTTCTTAATTATCATCTCAGTTACTGGATGCACTGTTGATAGTTTTGGAATAGGAAAAAACACAGAATCTTACACAAGGATGAATGAGCAAGTGAAAGTATCAGATTTAGTAGATGAATCTAGAATTGTTAACTGGGTTCTTAAAAAAGAAGACATAGGAGAATTTTCTATATTTGATAATATTAATTACATAGAAAAAGTTATGATGAACAATTCATTTGCAGGATTGTTTAGGATTGTTGATTCACAGGTTGAAATGGATCTTGTGAAGAAAGTATCCGTTTCTGAAACTGGTCGCGAGTATATATTTGAACTTAGGGAATCTAGTTGGTCAAATGGAGACATAGTAACAGCTTACGATTTTATCAATTCGTGGAGCAAATATAATGAAAAAAGTGAAAAATCTATATTTTCAAATATAGGTATAGACAGTGTAAGCGTTCTTGATAAGAATAATATTAGTATAAAATTATTTAGAAGCAATGATAATCTAATGCATTACCTTAGTGATTTGACCTATAGATTGTATCCAGATTCAGTGCTTGCGGGTGCAAAACTAGCGAGTACTGATAATAATATAACTTTTAGTGGTAAGTATGAAATCAGACTTGACAATGATATAGAATCCTTAAAACTTATAAAGAATAATAATTATTATGGAAGCGAAAACCACTACATAAATGAAGTCCATATAATTCCAGATGAAGTATTTAGTGAAAATAAAAATGATCGGTATGAATTTTATATAGATTCGTCTCAAACTATAAGTGAATACAATGAACTATTAGATGGTACTTTGGACTTTAACTATGTAGCATCTGGTGTTATTAAATCCTTAGCTATAAATCCGAAATTCAAGAATTTAAGTGATAAATATGACCGTATAAAACTTTTTCAATCGCTTGATGTAAAAGGGGTATCGGATTATACTAGTGAGGGTCTTGCGACTGTCGTTGATACTTTTGCAGTTATTGATAATTGGAAGTTTGACTATGGATATATTGAAGAAATTATTATTGCTAAAAAAAATAGTGAATTTGATTTTGATGATATTAAGATTATGTATATTGATAATAGCGAAAATCAAATGATTTATGAAATTTTATCTCTTATGTTTAGTACAAATTCTAATCTAAATCTGATTTCAGATGCAGTTAGTGAAGAACAGTACGATAAAAATATAAAAGCTAATGATTTTGAACTTATGATTGTAGATATAGATAGAATTGGTTATTTAAGTGATTCATATTTATTAAACTTGAGTTATGAACTTCCAGATGTATATGATGAATATTTTGATTACAATTATTATAATAATCTTAAAAAGTATCAGAATACATCAGATTCAAAATACTTAAAAAAAGCAGAATTAAGCTTAAAATTAAATGCATACATATCACCTATGTATAATTGTGGTTTTCCAATTATGGGTGATGAAAGATTAGATTTAAAAGAGTTCTATAATAGCGAGTATTTAGATTTTTCAACTATAAAATATAACTAAAAAAGTACAACTAAAGATAATATAGAGTTATTTCTTCCATACTAAGGAGGGTAAATAACTCTTTTTTAATGTAAAATATCATTTTATACTCGCTATAAAAGACAAAGATTAGTATACTTATTAGGTAGTATGAAATAGGTATGATTACTATAAGTAGAATTGATTGAGAGTAAGTATAAATACATAGAACAAAAGGGATTAAAATTTATAAAGGTTGGTGCATATATGAAAGCTGGAAAATTGTCGTCTAGGCAATTAGAAAATAGTGTGTTAGGAAAAATAAAGACAAAAAGAGAAGATGTACTTCTTAGACCTTCGGTTGGAGAAGACTGCTCTGCAATAGAATTTGGTGATTACGCATGTATACTGACAACAGATCCTATAACTGGTGCTGCTAGTGAGGTTGGAAAACTTGGTGTTCATATATCATGTAATGATATAGCTTCATCAGGGACAGCGCCAATTGCTATTTTACTTACAATTTTAGCTCCAGTAGGAACTACAATTGAAGAAATTGAACAAGTAATGGAGCAGGCATCTGCAGAAGCTGATAAGTTAAATGTTGAGATTATAGGTGGACACACAGAAATTACAAGTGCTGTAAATAGAATTATAGTTTCAACGACTGCCATAGGTAAGATGAAAAAAGAAGATATGATTAAAACATCTGGTGCAAAAGTTGGTGATATAATTGTTATAACTAAATCTGCTGGAATTGAAGGTACTGGTATAATTGTCTATGATAAAGAAGACGAATTATTAGGAGTATTAAATAAGGATGAAATAAAAACGGCAAAATCACTTCTAGATAGTATCAGTGTTGTAAAAGAAGGAGTTATATCTGGTGAGGTTGGTGTAAGTGCACTTCACGATGTTACTGAGGGTGGACTCCTTGGTGCAATTTGGGAAGTTTGTGATGCGTCATCACTTGGAGCTACTATAACTTATGAAGAAATTCTTATAGAAGATATTACTAGAAAAATCTGTGATCATTATAAAATAGACCCACTAAAACTTATATCAAGTGGATCTATGGTTATAGCATGTCCAATTGAAAAATTAGAAAAATTGAAAAGGCGACTTTACGAAGAAGATATAAAGTACTCTATAATAGGTGAATTTATAGAGGAAAAAAATGTTTTTCTAACTAGAGATGGAATTAGTGAAAGGATTGAGTCGCCAGAAAAGGATGACTTGTTTAAAGTTGTGTAACAATAGTGCGTCATAACTTTAAATGTATATTACATAAAAGGTGAAATTGTTGAATCAATAAATGTAGAAGGTTATTATTAAAAGTAAAGAGCATTTACTAGTTCAAATTAGTTACTAGTTCAAAGTAGTATAAACACTTGTAAGTAATGTTTTTAATAATGATAATGGACGCAGCAGATAATATTTGGAGGGGACTATGAAAAAGGTAATAATTATAACGTGTATACTTATGCTCTTTGTACTAGTTGGAATAACCGTTGGTGATGTATCAACATCAAACTGGGAGTCAATTGAGCTGACAGATAACTTTGATAAATCAGTAAGGGAATATCCAATAGTAGGACTAATGCTTAGTGGTGATGATATTATTTCGGATGTACCTGCTATATTATATACTTTAGAAGGAAAAACTAGAACCTTAGTACCAGTTAGTGTTATTAGTAAAGAACTTGGTTATGAGGTTACTTGGAATCAAGAAAGACAAGAGGCAACTATATTTGCTGGAAGTAAGGAAATAGTACTTAAAATTGACTCATCAATAGCATATGTTGATGGCAAAAAGTATAATCTTCCAAGTTCAGTACCTGCTAAACTTATGACCTATCAGGGGATAAGTAGAACGCTAGTACCAGTTGCATTTATAACGGAGCATTTAGGGATGGATATCAAGTGGATGAATGACACAAAAACAGTTGAAATATTTAAACCAAGACAAAGTGTTACAGATATAAAGTATGTTACAGATAGCAGATTTAAAGAGATTAGATTTAAAACTTCTGGCGAAGTTCAGTCAACATCATATTATATAGAAGGAATTGGTGTTGGAACTAGAGATAAGATGGTAGTCGACTTACAAAATACAGTTTTAAATGTGGATAAAGATAGAATTGACTCGGATGGCAAGATAGATCTTAGGGTATACTTTTATGGGGTAAATAGTGCCCAAGCTTTCCAAGTAAAAGGTGAGGATAAAGTTAGACTTGAAATTAATTTAGATACAAGACAAGGTTTTGATACCTGGTATGATAAAAAAACATCGGAAGTTGTAGTTCAATTTATAAACTCTGTAGTAGATATAAGGCATGAGGAAATATATAATACGGATGCGATTATAATTGATACCAATCAAGATGATCCAGCTGTTAATGTAAAGCAATTAAAAGATAAGATAATAGTTGATGTAATTAATTCTAAAATGAGATACAAAGATGGTAATTATGGAGAGCTTGTTTTGAATGAAGGTGGAGTTAGCAGTGTTTATTTCTCACAGTTTGAACCTACAAGCGAATATGATCCAGATGATATGATTTCGAGAGTGGTAATTAATCTTTCAAAGAGTGCATCGCAGGATAATGTCTTTATAGAAGTAATTGATGATAAAATTTATGTTTATGTATCAGGTGCGCCACTTAATGGCTTTAACTACAATAAACTGGGGCTTGATAATGCAACACTAGATATTAATTTAGATAAATATATGGAATACACAAGATATTATGATCAATCAAGTAGAACTCTTACACTTGGTATAGCAAAAGAGTCCGTATCGCTTGAGAAGATGAATACAGATATTGATGATAGTATTATTGATGTAATATCAATAGATACAACTTCAAGTTTGGATTACTATTTGGTAAAACTTAACCTATCGAAAGGTTCAACATTTGAGGATATAACAGAACCAGGTGAATCATCACAGATTAATTTAAGATTCTTTAATAATGACTTAGCAAACTCAGCGTATAAAGAAAAGCTCATCGTAATTGACGCAGGTCATGGTGGTAGTGATTCTGGAGCTGTTGGTGCTAATTCACTTGAGAAAGATTTAGCTCTTGATATGAGTAGACAACTTAGAAAGAAATTTGAAAGTTTAGGATTTAAAGTTTATATGACACGTGAAACTGACAAGAGAGTATCACTTCAAGAGAGAACAATTGTAGCCAATAAACTTCAAGCAACTGTATTTGTAAGTATTCATATGAATTCATTTACGAGAACTGATGTTGAAGGTCTTGAGGTACTATATAGTCCAAATGGTAATTTGAATAATATAGGACTTGCGGCAAACGCTCACAAATACTTAATTTCTTCTCTTAAGCCACGAGATCGTGGTCTTGTTGAAAGGCCAAATCTGTATGTTCTTAGAACATCAGATATGCCATCTATACTTGTTGAGCTTGGATTTGTTTCAAATTTAAACGAAGAACAAAAACTTATGGATGAAAAGTATAGAGAAAAGGCAGCTGATGCAATTGCAAAAGGTGTTAAAGAGTATATTGATAAAGGTAAATTCACAAAATAAAGTTAGAAAGGCTGATATTCGTTTGAATGTCAGTCTTTTTTGCCAAGTAAATTAACTACTCCTAAAAAATAATATAAGTAAATTCTTAATATAAACAAAGTTTTGTAAAAGGATAAATTCATTGTGACGATTAGCTCGCTATGGGTATAAATCTTTATAATCAGAACTTTACTAAAAAATGGGGAATTTATATGCTTGTGTATAAAAAAAAATTTGGTTCATCTTTTGAGATAGTGGATTCTATTGTTAGAGAGATTATCGAGAAACTTAACGAATATGAAAAATTGAATATAAGCACATTATTATTTCGCATTAGTTTTATGCTTAGAGAGTTATTAAATAATGGTGTTGAACATGGCAATAAATTTGATGAGAGCAAATTTATTTATTGTGAGATTATTTACCATGCTGATATACTAGAATTTATCATAAGAGATGAAGGTGAAGGGATAATTTTGCAACAAGAAGATACAGATATTGATGTCTTATCTGAGCGAGAACGAGGTATAGCAACCATACGAAAATTAGGATTTGAGCTTAGATTCAATGGTACAACAGTACACGTGAAATATTGTCTAAAAGATTTCTGTGAGGAGGAATTATCATGAAATGGAATACAGAAAATGAAATAATGAATATAATACTTGAAGAAGATTTAATTGCTTCAAAGGTCTTGGAATTTAAAGAACAAATAATTAATGAAATTGATGATTCAAAAGGAGTAAATAAGATACTTGTGAATTTGGAGAAAACAGAAAATATAGACTCGGTTGGAGTTACATTCATAATAAGTTTATATAAAACAGCAAATAGAGATGGGAAAGATTTTGAAGTTAAGGGAAGTAGTGAGGATATAAAGCAGTTATTTAAACTTATGAAATTAGATGATTTCTTTAATTTAGATGATTAACTTTATATTAATTATGCAGGTAATGTAGAGATTACTAGGAGTGATACTATGGCATATAATATTTTAATAGCGGATGATGCGAAAATGAATAGAAAGCTCTTAATTGAACTTTTAAAACATAAGCTTGATTCTGTGGTTTTTTACGAGGCTATAAATGGACTTGAGGTTTTAGAAATAGTTGAAAAAGTAGATATAGATCTTATTTTACTTGATTTGATTATGCCTGAAAAGGACGGATATGAAACTCTCAAAACACTAAAAATAAACAGAAGAACAACAGATATACCTGTTATAGTAAATTCCGCAATAAATGATATAGATAGCATTGAGGAAATATTAGAGGATGGAGCCACTGATTACTTCACCAAGCCACTTAGCAAAAAAGACATGGATATAATACTACCTCTGAAAGCTAAAAATGCACTGATATTATATGAACATAAAAAAACTATAGATAAGTTAAATAAGGCCTTTAATGCTGAACTAAAAAACGCAAATGACTTTCAAAATATAATGTTACCAAAATCTAAAAATTTAAAAAATATAGATTTATTTATAAAGTTCCAGCCATCACTTGGAATTGGTGGAGATCTGTTCGATTGTGTTGAGGTTGATGGTAAGGTATGGTTTGTAATTGCAGATGTAACCGGTCACGGAATAGCGGCAGGTATGGCATCTTCTATGGTTAAAGTTATGTTTAGAAGTAACCTTGAAAAACAAGGTATTACACCAAGTGGAGTACTTAGTGCAATAAATAAAACCGTTTTTAGTATATTTGATTTTGGGGCATCTATTAACTTTGTAATGTTTACTGCATTTATTGGTTGTATAGAAGGCAATAAGTTTTCATACTCAAATGCAGGTCAACCATATCCACTGCTTATAAAAGAAAAAGAAAATACTGTAAGTTCATTAGATATAAATGGTCTTTTAATAGGTCTTATTGAAGATGCTACTTTTGATGAAAAAGTTGAGAATTTAGATATTGGAGACACTATATTTGTCTATACTGATGGATTATTTAGTTCGGGTAAAAAGAGTGATTTTAAAAACTGGACCTTAGTAGAATACTTTACGCAGGTGCATAAAGAACTAGCAATCAATGATGAAAAACTATTCCTCAATAAGGCATTCAATCACTTTAAATTAATGCATATGGATGATTATGGGGATTTCACAGATGATGTAGCTATGATGATGCTAAAATTAAAGTAAATTAAAAGATATATAGTTTTGTCTAAAGTGATGATAGAATTAAGTGTAATTATGGATTTGAATTGTGACTAGATAAGTTTTCGATTTAATATAATATGGAGAGGTGAAGTATGAGATTTGATAATAGAAAAGTTGATGAAATAAGAGAAGTAAAGATTACTAGAAATTACCTAAAACATCCTGAGGGTTCTGTATTAATTGAAATGGGTAATACTAAGGTTATATGTACGGCTTCGGTAGAATCTAAAGTTCCCCCTTTCCTAAAAAATTCAGGAAAGGGATGGGTTACTGCTGAGTACTCTATGCTTCCAAGATCAACTCACCACAGAAAAGTTAGAGAGTCTTCAAGAGGTAAGGTTGATGGAAGAACACAAGAAATTCAAAGGCTTATTGGCAGATCGCTTAGATCTATTATAGATCTTGAAAAGCTTGGCGAGAAAACTATCTGGATTGATTGCGATGTTATCCAAGCTGATGGTGGAACGAGAACTGCCTCTATAACTGGAGCCTACGTTGCACTTGTAGATGCATTAAACGGTTTACTTAAGGCAGGAACAATAAAAGAAATGCCTATAAGTCATCAGTTAGCTGCTATTAGCGTTGGTGTTGTTAATGAAGAAGCAGTATTAGATCTATGTTATGAAGAAGACTCAGCTGCAAAGGTAGATATGAATCTTATTATGACATCTGATGGTAAATTTATCGAGATTCAAGGAACTGGTGAAGAGGCTCCATTTTCAAGAGATGAGCTTAATGAATTACTTGAGTTAGGCGAAAAAGGAATTAATGAACTTATGAAAATTCAATTAGAAGTTTTAAAGTAAGAAAAATTTTAAAAATAATAACTTTATAATAATAGAAAATATAAAGTAATAAGTGATTTGCAATAGTATGGATATTAATAATAAATTAAAATAACAAATTGAAAGGAGAGTTATACTAAAGTTCTATATATTTAGTATACAAGGTAAATATGAATAGAATGATACTAGCTT